>JAYUHI010000171.1:0-2120 GCA_043767095.1 Bacteroidota bacterium | reverse complement strand
ATTACCTTACTCATCGCTTTATTTACCATGAGCTTCAAAACCATCAAATCTGCGCTGGCGAACCCTGTTGAGTCTTTGAGATCAGAATAAATTAGTTGTTGGTGAGCGAACAGGGGCAATTCAAATTCCCTGCGCTGAATTGGCAACAAAGTTTTTATAACCAAGGCTGGCGCAAACCCTCCAAGGTCTTTTCGCTGAAGCAACGAGCCCTTAGGGTTTTTAGTAATATGAAAGGGGATAAATATAATTACCGCACCACATCAAATAATATTCGGCCCACGTTGGGGTCGGTTTTTATACTTTACTTGCTCTCTAAATATTTAATCCCTTCGACATTATGAGCGTGGATAGACTCCAACGGAGTCTTACGTTTACAGAAAATATAATACCCTAATGTAACGATCTCAACGTGGGTCGAATATTAGCCGCGATAATTTGAATTGCATCCGAGCAAACAGGGTATACGACAAATTGCATTTTTGACATTTATGCTTTGCCACAAACGTCAGGTAGCAGGAATTTGACTGAAACCGCCAAGGCCTGATTGTTTCAGTAAAAAGACCTCGGAGGTCTTATCGTTGTTATATAAGATTGTGACACTTGATGCCGAGACAAAATTCTGCATTTTGTCGTACACCGGGCAAACAACTGTTAACCAACAACGTTTAATAATTCCCATATTAAATTTTTTTTGCCCAACTTCGCACGTAGAAGTTGACGCGTTATTTATATTTAAGTGTCTGCCTTAATGCTTATGTGCCTGATTTTTTTCTCTCTAAAGCAACATCCGGCCTACAAACTCATCATTGCTGCCAATCGCGATGAATTTTATAACCGCAAAACTGACCCTGCCGATTTCTGGAAAGATCAACCCAATATAGTGGGTGGAAGGGATTTGGAAGCTCAGGGTACCTGGATGGGGATAACCAAATCCGGAAAGATAAGCATGCTTACCAACTACCGCGATCCAAAGAATATTGACCCCACAGCTCCATCGCGTGGACAACTGGTTTCCAATTATTTGGAACAGGATATCTCACCAGAAAATTATTTAAAAAAGATTGAACCAAAAGCTAGTGAATACAACGGCTTCAATCTTTTGGTGGGTAACCCTACTGAATTCTTTTATCTGTCGAACTATAAAGCCGGAATCGATAAAATCACATCTGGGCTGCACGGGTTGAGCAATCATCTTCTGGAAACGCCATGGCCAAAGGTGAGTAGAGGGAAACAAAAATTTGAACAAATTCTGAAATCTGAAAATATTTCGTCCCAACAATTATTTGAGTTTTTGTATGATGGTGAACGCGCGGTTGATGATCAGCTTCCTGAGACAGGCATTGGGCTGGAACGTGAACGCGCCTTGAGCTCGATGTTTATTAAATCTCCAAATTATGGGTCGAGGTGTTCTACAGTCATTTTAATTGGTCAGGAAAACCAAGTTGAATTTTCTGAACGAGTCTATGATCTTGCTACGTTTGAATACACGACTAAAACGTTTCGATTTAATATAGAAGGGAAAGAATCTTACTAAGCTAGGACAAAGAGGTTCGCAGAGAATAGATTAGTCAAGTATGAACAAGAAAAAGAAAAAGAAAGACCACACACCATTTGCACTAAAAGCTATCCATTGGGGATTTCCTGTTCTGGAGAAGATTGCTCCTACTGTAGCTCACTGGTATGCTATCAATTTATTTTTTACTCCTTTTCGATATAAAGTGCCGGAGAAGGAAAAAGATTTTTTAGTGACGGCCGAAAAATTCACGGTAACAGTCAATGGAAAAAATGTGCAGGCTTACTCATGGGGAAAGGGGCCTGTGGTAATTTTTGTCCATGGTTGGGCTGGCCGTGCTGCTCAGTTCAGGAAATTTATTCCAAAGTTGGTAGAGAATAATTACCGGGCAATCGCTTTTGATGGCCCCGCGCATGGAAATTCGGAAGGCCGCAAAACAAACATTCCTGAATTTGAAACAGCCTTTCATAAAATCATTGAGCAAGTCGGCCAACCCGATGCTGTGATCGCACATTCGTTTGGCGGTGTTGCTTCAATTTATTCCATAGGCAATGGATTGCCCATTACAAAATTGATAAACATTGCAAGCCCTACCATTGGGGAAGAT
>JAYUHI010000170.1:0-5062 GCA_043767095.1 Bacteroidota bacterium | reverse complement strand
CCAATGAGTTGGCCATCCACTGCTAAAATGATAGTGTTCGATTTGGTGTGCTTACAAATTTTAGAGGCAAACAATAGCGCGTTAATTTCTTTTGCGGTTGGCTTGCGGCTGGTAACTATTTTTAAATCTTCAGGGGAATCGGTTTTCCAGTCCGGTTGTTGGGCGAGTACGCCATTCAGCAAACTCTTGAACTGAAGCTGGCTCTCCACTTTTTTCTTTTGCTTCAGGATGATCCGGTTCTTTTTCGATTTTAGAAGTTCCAAAGCCTCCGGGTGAAAATCAGGAGCGGATAGAATTTCGAAGAACAATGAGTTCATTTCCTCCGCTGTAGCCAGGTCAACAGGTTGATTGGTAGCCAGCACTCCGCCAAAAGCCGAAACAGTATTTGCCTGAAATGCTTTTTGATAAGCTTCTTTTACGGTTGCGCCCGTGGCGGCACCGCAGGCATTGGTGTGTTTGATAATAACGAATGCTGTTTCTTCAAACTCCTGAATCAGGGAAATACCCGCATCAACGTCCACCAGGTTATTGTAAGAAAGTTCTTTCCCGCTCAACTGTTCCAGCACGTCACTGAGGTTCCCAAAGAATGTTCCCTGTTGATGAGGATTCTCACCATATCGCAAGGGTTGGCTTTTGCGGATACTTTGCTTGAACGATTTTATTTCCCCATCACCATTGAAGTAATTGAAAATAGCTGTGTCGTAGTTTGAAGTGACATCAAAAGCCTGGGCGGCAAAATGTTTTCGGTCTTGAAGCTGACTCTTGCAGGCCTGACTTTCCAAAAGATTAAGCAATCGACTGTATTGCTCTCGCGAGGCGACAATTAAAGTGTCTTTAAAATTTTTAGCGGCTGCCCGTATCAGTGAAATGCCGCCAATGTCGATCTTCTCAATAATTTCATCGTCAGTTCCTCCTGCTGCTACTGTTTCTTCGAATGGATAAAGATCAACAATAACTAAATCAATAGCCGGAATAGAAAATTGAGTTGCCTGCTGAATATCCTGGGGGTTATCGCGCCTGAATAAAATCCCTCCAAAAATGGCGGGGTGGAGCGTTTTAACTCTTCCACCGAAAATAGAAGGATACCCGGTCAGGCTTTCAACTGGGGTAACCTTGTGCCCTGATTGTTCAATAAATTTTTGTGTTCCGCCTGTAGAAACAAACTCAACTCCGTGCTTTGTGAGTAAGTCAATAATTGGATCCAATCCTTCTTTATGATAAACCGAAATTAAAGCTCTGGTAATTTTGCGGGATGACATTGTTAAAGGATTGAGTTGGAAAGCCGCAAAAGTAAAATAAAGATTGAAAGGAGTGACCGTTACCTGAAATCAAACTCATCCGAATCAAAATACGCAGGAAATTTTACCCTCCAGTTTATTAATTCCTCAGCGCTTAATCCTGTTGTTTGAATTGATTCTTCATTTCCATGGTTAATCAACAGTCGCCCTTTTGGATCGATAACCGTTGACCCTCCCCAATACTCAACCCCATTACCATCGCTACCCACCCGGTTTACACCCACCACATAACTCAAGTTTTCTATTGCCCTCGCTGGCAACAAAGTCTCCCAATGGAGCGAACGGGCAGCGGGCCAGTTGGCTACGTAAACCAATAAATCATAGTCCAGTGAATTAGATGGTTTGTTAAAGCCATTCCGGCTCCAGGCAGGAAACCGGAGGTCGTAACAAATCAATGGACAAATCTTCCAACCTTTCCATTCGGCAATCAATCTGCTTTTGCCTGCTGAATATATTTTATCCTCACCGGCCATGCGGAAGAGATGACGCTTATCATAGATTTTGAAATTTCCATCGGGTTCCATCCAGATCAACCGGTTGAAGTAATGATTGTTCTCTTTGATAATGCAACTGCCCAAAACGAGCGCCCCGGTTTTAGAGGCCATGTTTCTCATCCATTTGAAAGTGTGAAGGTTCATGGGTTCGGCCAGGGTTGAGGCATTCATAGAAAAACCAGTCGTGAACATTTCTGGCAGTATGATAACATCGGTTGGGGAGCTAATCGTTGAGATTTCTTCTTCCAGCATAGCCAGATTCGCTCCCGTGTTCTCCCAGTGGAGGTTGGTTTGCACAAGGGTAACACGAATGTCTTTCATCTTATTTATCTCAAACTATTTAACGATCGGCTAAATTCCCTTCAAAAGCTTTAAACTTTTCTTTATGCAATTCAGGCACTGCGATGGTTTGATTGTTCCGGTAATCGAAGTAAACCAGAACAGCAATGCCTTTGGCTAAGATTTCTTCAACGTCTTTTTTTTCCCGAACGATCACCCAATCCAAATGCATGCTTTTCGTCCCGATTTTTGAACACCGGGTATAAACAAAAACGTGATCATGAAGAAAGATTGGTTTCTTGTAATCAATTTCAATGCGGGCCAGAATCAGACCAACCTCTTTGCTCCAGCCGCCTTCCGTTTTAATCACGTCTTCAAAATATTGCAACCGGGCAATTTCAATATAAGCCAGGTGGTTGGCATTATTTACATGGCCCATTTTGTCGATATCTTTAAATCGAATTTGAATGGCCGTTTTATGTTTAAAGTTTTCCATGGTGAAAGTTTAGTTCAAGTTACCAGTTTGAATGTGCGCACAACCTTTCCATAAAAAAATTCAATAGAAAAAATTAAACCGGATCCCCGCTGCAGGCCTGACGTAGGCAAAGTCCTCACCTATCTCCCGATGATACATCAACTCAGCAAACACGCTGATTTTACAATACAGATAATGCGGAGTGACAGAAATAATTTTAACGGGCACCTCGCCATGAATGGTTAGCTGCGGCCCCCAGGCAAAATTTTCTGTGTAATGCTCTCCAAGCCTGTAGTATTTCCTTGAACCACCTTGAAGGCCTATTCCATAATATAAGTATTGACCAAACAGCCGGTGGTTTACTTCATGAAACCAAGAGACGGAAAACCGGGTTCCACCGGGCCGCCATGATCCATTTTGATAAGCCGGGCCAAGTGAAAAGATTGGCCCCTCTTTACTGATCAACAAATCAATCAGGCCTTTTGATTTAGTGCACCCCGCTGTTACCCCGCGATATAATTGAATGTTAATTCCCATGGGCTCACCTGCCCGGAAGCCCAGGCTGGCATTTAGCTTTTGATGTTGTTGCTTCCATTGGTTGAGCATATCCTGACTATTCCCAGGAATATTGAGGCAGGTAAAAACAGTTATCATTAAACAGAAAAGTGCACGGCCATACCTATTCCTCATACTAATTTGATTGTTCGATAAAACAAGTAATTTTATCTCGATTAAATTCATGTACATGAAAAAAATTGGAATTCTACACGGTATGGAGCGTTCTTTTCCACAAGCCTTTGTGGAGCAAGTGAATAAAATGAATATGAAAGGAATTGTGGCCGAATCGGTGCTGATTGATATGGTTCAGCAAGGCAAGGCCACCGACTACGCAGTGATCATCGACAGGATTTCACAGGATGTTCCCTACTACCGGGCTTATCTCAAGAATGCAGCCAGCACAGGAACGGCCGTTATCAATAATCCGTTTTGGTGGAGCGCTGATGAAAAGTTTTTCAACAATGCCCTGGCAGTAAAGATAGGAGTTCCAGTGCCCAAAACGGTTATTCTCCCTTCGCACGAGCGGCCCATCGATACTAAAGAAGACTCCTTCAGCAATTTGAAATTTCCGTTAAGCTGGGATCAGGTATTTGAACACATCGGGTGGCCTGCATTCATGAAGCCGCATGCCGGTGGCGGTTGGAAGCATGTGTATAAGCTGAACAATCCGGCTGAATTTTTTGAAGCCTACCGCCAAACGGGCCAACTGGTAATGATGCTTCAGGAAGAAATCCAGTTCACAGAATATTTCAGGTGCTACTGCCTCGGCCGGAAATATATTAAGGTGATGCAGTATGAGCCCCGCAACCCGCACGACCTTCGCTATGTAGTAACTACTGGCCCTGCTTCAGAAAAAATGGTGAAGACGGTTACTGATTTTGTGCTCCAGTTAAACCAGGCGCTCGGCTATGATTTTAACACCGTTGAAATGGCGGTGCGCGAGGGCGTTCCGTATGCCATTGATTTTTGTAACCCTGCCCCCGATGCCGATGTGAAATCGGTGGGCCAGGAAAATTTCGACTGGGTGGTGGAGCATGCCGCAAAAATGGCAGTGGAACGGGCTAAGGCGCATAAAGCAGGGGGCAACAATTTGACCTGGGGAACTTATGTTTCAGATTCAGTGGCTGAATTTTTGAACGGAGTCGGGAAGAAAACCAGTTTGGGGAAAAAGAATTAGCAGCATATCTATCCAATCCCAAAAATCAAAGAGTAATTTTATCTTAATCAGGTTTGCAACATTTAATGCGCTGAACAAAAGAAGTTTCCGGTTTAGTATCTCCACAATCCGCTGATTATTTCATTACTTTCGCGTCAGTTTTTTATTACCGTTTAAGCAAGTAAAACAACATGGGCTTCTTTGATTTTTTTACTCAGGATATTGCTATAGACCTCGGCACCGCCAACACCCTCATTATTCACAAAGACAAGGTAGTGGTGGATGAACCTTCCATCATCGCCCTCGACAAGCAAACCAACAAAGTGCTGGCCATCGGACGGGAGGCCATGAATATGCATGAGAAAACGCATGATAACATCAAAACCATCAAACCCTTGAAAGAAGGGGTGATTGCCGATTTCCATGCAGCCGAAATGATGATCCGCGGGATGATCAAAATGATTGATACAGGCCGCAGGCTTTTCCCGCCCTCACTCCGGATGGTGATTTGCATTCCCTCGGCCATTACCGAAGTGGAGAAGCGGGCCGTGCGCGATTCTGCAGAGCATGCCAACGCCAAAGAAGTGTACATGATTCACGAACCCATCGCAGCAGCCGTGGGCATCGGGATAGACATTGAACAGCCTATCGGCAACATGATTGTGGATATTGGCGGAGGCACTACCGATATTGCCGTGATTGCCCTTTCGGGAATTGTGTGTGATCAGTCCATCCGCATTGCCGGTGATACGTTCAGCCGCGATATTTTAGATTACATGCGCAGGCAGCACAACTTGTTGAT
>JAYUHI010000169.1:0-2127 GCA_043767095.1 Bacteroidota bacterium | reverse complement strand
TTTTTCCATTGGTCATTCGCCACAAGCCTGTGTTTGATTCGCCTATCCATGTGGTGCCATCTTTTGCGATAGCCATAACCATTTTAAGTTTTTCAGATCCGCACCGGTCGAAATCCTGGTTGAAGTGGCGAATCAGCCCATCGCCTAAGCTGCCAATCCACGTGTTGCCTTCCCCATCGGCCAGCACCCGCGAAATTTCAGCTCCATCATAAACTAATTCAGAAGTAAATCTTCCATCGGCCACCCATTCTTTATAGAGCTTATTGTCAATGCGGGTCCAGAAAGTTTGATTAGCCGAATCATAAAAAATAATATGCCTGTCAACCTGGACCTCCTCTTTAACAAGTTGATTGCTTTTCATATCCAACTTATAAAAACCATTATCTGATTTAATGGCTACTTCATTGCCCAACGAGAAAATATTTTGAGTTTGCGCAAACACATTCTTGTGTGATAATACTTTTCGTTCAGCCCCATTGAAATAAATAAAACTACTGTCGTTCATATAATGAACAACATACCGGCCCGGCTTTACGTATGTAAAAAAAATAGTTCTATCAGCAACAATAGGTTTGGTCCAATAATAAACGGAGTCGTTGAAAATTTTTCCGAGCACACCCGGATGCGTCACAAAGAATACCGAATCACTTCGCTCAAAAATGCGCCTGATCCTCCGCACCCCGGCATCGCCTGTTGGCTGAATGAATTTCTTAAAGGAACGGCCATCGTATTTGGTGATGCCTCGCGGATGCGCCATCCAGATATTATTTTGTGAATCAATCAGAAGTGTAGTAACAATGTTGCTCAACAACCCATCAAGCGTAGTATAAACACGAAACTCCCGTCCGTCAAACCGGGCCAGTCAACCGCCCTGGGTGGCAATCCATAAGTAACCGTTCTTGTCTTCGGCTAAAGCCCGAACTTCCGATTGAGGGAGCCCATCTACCGCAGTGTATTTGCGAATGGAGAATTGTTGGGCGGATAGATCAATGGTTAATACCGATGCAACAAAACAAAAAACGCATATTCTTATTTTCCGCCTCATGTCTTCAGACAAAGTTGAATCTTATAAATGACAATAGTGTTAACCCAATTTACGTCAAATAAAAGGGTTGACAAAATGTACAACCGGATCGCGGTACGTGCCCTGGCTGTGCCAGGACCCGACCGCGATGACTTCTTCGGAGGAAGGGCGAAGAGGGTTGCCCGGCCCCCCTACGAAGAAGTCATCGCGGCCGAGGAACGAGTGCCGCGATCCAGTAAAACACAAATGCACTACTCGAATTTCGTTGGTGCAGGCGTTGGGTTACCAGTATCCAAAACATATTTCCACGTGCCATCGGACTGTTTTTTCCAAATGGAAACGTAGTTGCCGTATAAAACCGTATCGCGCAAATCGGGGGTGTGTGTTTTGAGAACGTAGTTTCCAAACGTATAACCAATGTTGCCATCCACATCGGCTTTTAATGGTTCCCAGGTTAGTTCAAAATCTTCGGCAGAAGATTTTTCATACGATTTGATCAGCGCTTCTTTTCCAATAATCGGCTGGTTGTTAGGGCTTGGTTTGATCACATCATCTGCGGCATAAAAAACGAAAGCTTCCTTTGTTCCCTTTTCTTTAGACAGCGCGCTGAAGGCACGATCGGTATTCAGGATTTCATTCTTGAGTTGATCGGTTGAGGATTGGCATGCCAAAAGGGAAAGGAGACTTAGCAATATGACTGAACCTTTCATGTGATTGTTTATTTGATTACGGAAGTCAATTCCGTCACGAAGTTCGGTTAAATGCCTTTAAAAATTACCCATCAAACTTTTGGTGGGGTAATTTTTTTTATTTAGTGCGAATATCCCCTAAATTGACAGTGAGCAGTCAGTAGCCATTTAAAAGGAATTTCTGGATAGGCTTAATCATTACCTCAATCGATCAATAGCAAAAAATAACGTGCGATCACATCGATCGTCTAAACCATTAAAATAAAATTTAACAACCCTTAAATTCTAAACTTATGAAAAGCGTGATGCAACAAGTCGCAAAAAAAAATAAGGAACATGAAAACCAGGCAGCCCTTGCCAGGCAAGTTGAAATTGATAGCCCAACCACTAATCCTAACAGACGCAACTTCCTCA
>JAYUHI010000168.1:0-5081 GCA_043767095.1 Bacteroidota bacterium | reverse complement strand
GTTTCGAAAGTTTCTTTTACGCCAATCAGGTTAATGGAATGATCACTCACACGGGCCAGCTTGGTGAGATAGAATGTGAATGGAACAGCGATGGGCATGGAGGTGAGTTCACCTTTCTCTCCAAGCTTTATCAGGAACGGGTTGCTCTCCAACGCGTTTACTTTTGTTCTCACCTCGTTGCCTCGGCTGTCGTTTATGGTCATGAAATTTCCCGCGAGGAGCAGGCCATCGGTTACCGAATTGACATCAACGATAGTTCCCGTGAGGGGCAAAACTTTTTTCCACATCACATCTTTTAGCACGTTCACACATAAGAGGGTGACTTCTTCTTTCAGACTGAAATTGGGTTTCTCTTCAACTCCCTTTAATATAAAAACAAACGCATTCAATTTTTCCAAATACTTGAGAAAGCGCGGGTAGGTGGCATCGACAAGCGTGAACTTTACTTTAGGCTCGCCCTTGTCATTCAAATAAAAAAAGGTGTTCATCTTGTTTCCGTTACTGAGATGCTCTGAGCGAACTAGGAAAGCGATCCCTTCGGGGGTAACAATAGCAGGCCCCAGCATTTGGTTGGCATCGGCTGTTGCCGAGGTGGTATCAATTTTTGGATTGAATGAATTAAGCCAGGCCACCTTGCCATCGGGCATCACGCGGGCAACAAAGACAACAGCGTTATTAATTTTTTTATCGGGCTTGTGAATGCCCGCCAGGTAGGCGCTGCCATCGGGATTTTTCTGATTGAAAAGAGTGAATAATAATCCTTTATCTAAGTCCTCCGTTTTGAGAGGCTTGATTTTCAAGGGCACTATTTTCGTTGTGAACTTTACAACATTTTCTTTATTGCGAAGAATATAACTGCTGTCGGGCGGTTGCAAAATATTGCTTCTAAGATTGGCTGCCAGGTCTTGATAGGTTTTCGAGATCAGCCCAGTTTCATCCGTCACATATTTTTCCATTGCCGATTTACTTCCAAAAAACTTCGCAATAAAATCTTTATGCATGGCCACTTTCAGATCGGTTATTTCTGAACTCACCTGCCGGATCAATGTATCGGCATGGCGGTTTTGATGGATGAAATCGCTGTAGGTCACTGCGTTCCGCTCCAGGTTGGCTGTGTCTGGCTTGAATGTTTTTATCGCGTAAAGCCAACTTTGCATGTAGTTCTGATAATGAAGCAACGATAGCACTGCCGATTCTTTATCCACATTGTTCAATTCCAAAATCAATTGCTTGCTTAACGGGTATGGTTTGAAATCCGGACTACCTGAACTGGCCAGGCTGATCGATGCCTGTAGTTTGGTTTCGGCATCATTCAGTTTAGTTCGGAGATCCAAAATGTTTGAGCTTACCGATTTCCGAACGGCATCTACCCAACTGGCATAATCCCAGAACTCAATCTTGTCGCCCAGAAAATTCAACCAGGTGATAAAGCCATCCAGCCTGAATGTTTCCACCGGTTTCACCGTGTAGGTTTGTTTGTGATACCGGATGGGGTAATCTTTTATCAGGGCCTTGTATTGGTTGAAATAATAAATGCTCGAATCGTAGTCTGCTTTTAGTTGTGTCAGTTTTTTGTCGAGGCCTTCATCAAATAACAAATACAAATCTTCAATACTTTGATATTGATTGCTGATGGAAGCGAAAAGTTTCACCGCCTTGTCGTATGAATTCACGCTATGGGTAAAATTGTAATAGATGGCAGGCACCTTTTGCTTATACAGGTTGGCCGAGTCTAACCCTGCTTTGATCCTGGCCGAAACTTTTGCAAAATCGACTGCCGGTTTTCCTTTCGAATCGAACGAGTTGGGGAAAAATGGATAATAATATTCATTGTTCCGGCTCACTTCTTTGGCGTCCACAAATTGAGCGGATTGAAGAAACCTGGAACTCGTCTCAGCTGCATTGGAAACAGCCAGTTTATAATCCGTGAGGGGATCGGCATTTTTATAGACCTTCTCATAAATAAGGGCAAGCCTGAAATACACATTGGGATCCGTGTTATCTGCAGTCATGAAATCTTTTAGCTCATTGCGCACCTCTTCATCGCTCATGCCGTTGAAGGTGAGCACCAGTTCACTGTATTTCAGGCGTTGGCAGAATACGCTCGAAGAAACCAGCGCTAAAAAAATTATAATATTCTTTCTCATGACTTTTTTCTCAATTACTCACCACCCTCATTTCCACCCGCCTGTTGATGGCCCTGTTCTCTTCCGTTTTATTTTCCACCTTTACTTCTCCGCAGAGTCTCCCGCCTCGGGGACTCTGCGTCTTACTTACCCCGATCTTTTTATTTGCTTTCATGGCCTCTGGTCAAATCAATATCCTCCAACTCCATGTAATTGGTCACCTCATAAATTGAATGCGAACCTGTAAAGTAATATTGAGCCGAACTGTGCTTATAATCTGCTGGACTTTCTGCTAAGCCCCAGTTGCTGCGGCATGGGTTTTCGTGGATGTAATTTAGTTTTTGAATTACTATCTGCCATGAATAACAAGGCTTGCAATCAAAAGACGGCTCAAACACTTCATGCAATTTTCCCCTTTTCTTTTCTGTCTGGTTAACCTTCTGTGTCAGTTCACCTAACAATTCAACTTCTCCTTTTTGCATTAGCCTGGCAACTATATCATAGGCCATAAACCGTTTACCATTACCTACTATGGTGTTGATAGATTTACCTTGCGTATTGCTGAAAGCGATCAAACAATGAAGGTGGTTGGGCATGATAACGTACCCTAAAATATAGTGCCCGCTTTTCTTCAGCGTGTCAAACCAACGATAAACGGCATCATAGCCATTGGACCGCTCAAACAGGCGTAGCCACTGGCAGTTGGTTATGGTGATGAAATATATTCCATCAGTTTCCGATATCGCTCTTCGAACACTCATTTCTTTTATCGCTGCTTATTTAACCTTTTTTGCTTTATAACACTTTCTTGCCTTTTATTTCTTCTTGATTACTTTCAATGTATTACCTCTTTACTTTCACTTCACTTGCCGCAGAGTCCCCGAGGCGGGAGACTCTGCGGAGAGAGAACCAGCGCTAAAAAAATCATAATATTCTCTCTCATAACTTTTTTCTCAGTTACTCACCACCCTCATTTCCACCCGCCTGTTAATTGCTCTGTTCTCTTCTGTTTTATTTTCCACTTTGGGTGAATCTTCGCCATACCCTTTAGCCAGGAGCCGGTCGGGTGGGATGGAGGCTGATAAATATTCCATCACACTTTTTGCTCTTTTGTTCGAGAGAATCAGGTTGTAATCTTTGGGGCCTTTGTCATCGGTGTGGGCAGCAACTTCCATTTTCAGATGAGGATTCTCCTGCATCAGTTTAATGACACGGTTCAGTTCGGTAAAAGAAATATCATTGAGTTGATCGGAGTTTGTTTCAAAATTAATATCGCGCAAAGCCAACTTGGCATTCACATCCAGTTTTTGAAGGGTAACATTAATTGGCTGAAATTTTCCTTCGCTCAAATCGAGTGCCGTGGAGTTAAATGCATAACCCTGATCGCTCGTCACTTCAATTTCATAGCGGTCGCCCGAACGCAGCGAGACGACAGTATTGCCTTCCACTTCAATTACCTCGCCCCGTGTTTTGTTCTTCAGCAACACCTTCGATTTAACTTTTGAATTGTTGGTGAGGTCGGTTACGTTGATAGGCACTTCAAATTTTTCGGGAATCAAGTCCACATACTTTTTAAAATCGCGGTAAATGATGAGGCCATCGCTGTTAAAGCTAAGCTTACTGTCTTTAAAATGCTGGGCTGAAACCAGAATTTCATATGTTTTTCCGATGGGCAACTCCAGCACGGCCCTTCCGGTTTTAGCATTGGTCCTTACCTCTTTCAGATATTCATTCTGCCCACGCTCATTCACTTTAACTCTGGCCACTACGGGTTCAAAAAGTTCGCGGTCATCCACCGTTACCTCCAGCCGAACGGTTTTAAACAAAGCGACATCCACAGAAATCTCCTGGTATTTTTTCACCTGCCTTAAATCTACAAAGTGCGTGTAGCTGCTGTAGCCCTCTTTACGAAACTCAATATTAAAGTTCCGGCCAACGGGCAACACCAGGGTGAAACGCCCATCCGATGAATTACTCTCCATTTGTAAAACCTGTTCGGAGGTCAGCGCATCGGTCACAATCACATCGGCTCCAATCCCCGCTTTAGAATCCACATCGGTTATGTATCCCTGAACAATGTTGTTCACAAACTGTCGAAACTTGAATGGAATGGTAATGGAATACACATCCTTGTTATCAAAATTATAATACATCAAATCACCCTGAGCCGAGACTCGCGCCTGCACGACCGGCCAATGCTGAGCGGCTTCCATCCGGCCGCGCATCCCCGACGACTGCACGCGAGCCACCGCTCGTTGCTCGTCCTTTCGCTTCGCCTTCTTCGACTCCAACTTCTTCTGTCGCCGCTGTTCGTTGCGAGCCATTCTGTCACCTCCGTGCGTGAGTGGTTGCGTGCTGAGACCTCCAGTGCCGTGTCAAAAGTTACCAAACAAGTTTTATTTGTCACGCGTGACGCAGCGAGGCTGGCGATACACCCTGTCCGATGGACATGCTCACGGAATTCTGTGGTGCCCGTGCCCGTGCGAGTCGCGAGAGGGTTGCCATTATTCGGTGTGGTCCACGCCTCGCAATCCCATTAAACATGCCCGTTGGTTGCTAAAAACTGGTTCATCCGACAAACGCGTGCGCGAGGCAATTCCGCAGTGGATTTTTAAGGCATGACTCCGATGTCCAATGGTTGCAGTCCCAGACGGTTTTCGATCGGAATGTCGACGCCGGAAGAAACGGAGGCAGGCTCTGCTGGGAAGCCACCGGCCCAGGGATATTCCGGTCTCCGATGCGCCAATGGCGTGTCAGGCCCAGGTCGAGGATTCTCGGCCAGGGCCGTTGTTTTCCGCACATTGGACATCGGAGTCATGACTTTTCTTGAGTATTTATTGGCGTCAGAACAAGTTGTTTGAGCGGATTTTGGTCGTCTCTGGGCACACGGGGAGCGTGGTTTCAAAAAACCGGGTTGGCTCCATCGTGTGCAGACAGATGTGTTCGCATGCGCGA
>JAYUHI010000167.1:0-12090 GCA_043767095.1 Bacteroidota bacterium | reverse complement strand
GCCCATTCCTGCACCTGCGTTTTTTCATTTACCTTTTTTAATATCGGGGGAAGAACACCGTCTTCGGCCATAGCGTAATACACACGGGGATTGGCCATGATGGAAGAATTCACATAAGCCAATACCGCGAAGAACATGATCACTGCGGTAATCTTAAAACCAACACTTCCAAAAATAATGGAGACCATATCGGCTGCCAAAGCGTTGGACGTTTTGATTTGCTCAAATCCAAGAACATAGTAATAAGAAAAATTAACCAGCATGTACAACGTAAACGCGATGGCTATTCCAAAGAAGATACTTCGCGGAAGGTTTTTCTGTGGCTCTTTAATATCACTGCCAAAGTTGATCATCATGTGATAGCCACCACAAGTAAAAAAGACAGGCACGAAGCAAAGTAAAAATGCTTTTCCTGAATCGCTTATAGAAAGAGAGGAGTAGCTGGTGAGGACAGGGGTTGGAGTATGTCCTATAAAAATAAGAGAGATCAGCAATAACATCATTCCGATTTTAATAACCATGAGCGCGTTGAGCACCCGAGAACTCATCTTGATTCCTATAAAGTTGATGATGAACAGAGCGAACACCGCTAAGATGGTTGTTATCTTCACCCCAATCTCTCGTTCTACGTTGGGAAGGATAATGGGATTTATATAATCCGCACCAATGATGGCCACGAGTGCTGAAGTAGCTGCGTTGGAAATCACACTGATCCAGTTTACCATAAAGGCGATGACTGGATGATAACAGTGAGAAAAAATTTTGTAGTAACCCCCGGCTGCGGGGTAGCGGCTCCCTATCTCTGCAAAAGTGAGCGCACCGCATAAGCTAATCACCGCACCCAATCCCCAGGCCATAAAGAAAATGATTGGTGTTTGAGCTTTGTTAGCTACTTCCACGGGAGTGCGGAAAATTCCCAATCCTATGATCAGGCTTACCACCACCATAGTGAGGTCAAATACTCCAAGTTTTGGTTTGATGGATGTGCTCATAAGAATTCAGGGAAACATGCGTGCAAATTCAACAATAAATTGGCACCTGTCATATTTCGGTTTAAAGTAAGAGGTGCGCTTTATACGTACGGTGGGCGACCCATTATTTTTTCAGGCAGAGGTTGATCGCATCGCGCAAGACGGCAGCAGAAGTTCCCAGAGGATCGGCTTCGTAATTCTTCAAACAAATGGATTCATATAAATCCGTATTGAGTTCGATACCCATTTCCCAGCCATTACACGTTCCCAGAAAAGAATTAGCTTCCACCTCAGCCGGCTTTACCATCAACTTCCAGTTATCACCATCCGGTTCGGCTGAAGCCAGTAACTTGATTTTATTACCCCGCGCCCTGGCTCCAGAAAGTTGATCAGGATGAATATGCTGAATTCCTTCCACTGCAATATCATGAATGGAACCTTTAAAATTGGTGAACGACTTCATAATGATGAATAACTTATTGGCTGAATCATGACCATGCGTATCATGCGAGGGATCCGCTTCCGCTGCACCCAATCGTTGTGCTTCTTTGATCGCTTCCTCCATGGAGCCTCCTTTCTCCAACTCCTGCAAAATATAATTCGTAGTGGCATTAAATATTCCGCGCAGGCGTTTGAGTGAAGCGAATTTCAAATCCCGTTGCAGCACATTGATTACGGGAAGTCCGCCACATACCGTAGCGCTGTAGGCAATACCACCTCCATAGGCTTCGGCCAACTGATGCAATTCATCAAACGCAAAAATTAAAGGCGCTTTATTGGCAAAGACTACGGAGCATCCACCCTGAAGTGCTTTCCTGGCAACTGCCAATCCGGGATTCCCATCGATCAGATTTCCCGGAGAACTTTCAATTAACAAATCGGCTTTGGCCAGACTGGTAATTTCAGAGAATGCTATTTGCTGATCAAAACCTTTGAGTGATTGAACCTTTCCCTTGCTTTTTTTCAGATTGATTAATTCCACGTAACCGAATCCCGAATGATTAATGGTCACGCCTGATGAATCAGCCACACCGGTTATCGTAATGTCTAGATTATACTTCCTGTTAAGCTCGGACCGTTTGCTGACAAGGATTTTCAACAGGCCGATATTAACAGTGCCCAATCCCAGCAGTGCCGTTCGTATGCTTTTCATTTGATATTAACTTTCGTAAAACTATAAAATCAAATAAGAAATTCTGCCGGTTAAGTTCAAACGATTCTGGTATTTTAATGGGATAAGGAAGGCGGATTATTGCCGGGCAGGGGTTAGTGTGTCGAGCATTGAATTTCTACCTTTGGCCAATGGCTTCCGTCATCCCCGGCTTCGAATACGACATCTTCATCTCCTACCGGCACAACGATAACCTCGATGGCTGGGTAACGGACTTTGTTCAAAACTTAGAGAAAGAACTTCGGAGCACGCTCAAAGAAACCCTTACCATCTACTTCGATAAGAATCCTCACGATGGTTTGCTCGAAACCCACGATGTAGATGATTCACTTAAAGAGAAACTGAAATGCCTGATTTTTATCCCAATCATTTCTCAAACCTATTGCGACCCAAAGAGCTTTGCCTGGAAGAATGAGTTTCTGGTTTTCAAGAATCAGGCAAGTGAAGATCAGTTTGGATTAAAACTGAAACTTGGCAACGGCAATGTTGCCAACCGCATATTGCCCGTTCGCATTCACGATTTGGATGCAGATGACAAGACTCTGCTCGAAAATGAAATCGGGCCGTTACGGGCGATAGACTTTATCTTTAAATCGAGTGGAGTGAACAGGCCGTTGAGGGCAATGGAAGACCACCCGCAAGACAATGTGAATAGAACTTTCTATCGCGATCAGATTAACAAAGTAGCGAACGCTGTAAAAGAAATTATTACCGCTATTAAAAATCCGGCACCAATTACGACTACTTACCAACAACCTGCCTACGCTGATGCTTCGGCAGGCAGGCCAACAACTAAACCCACAAGAAACAGAAAACCAATCTTCATCACCCTTGCTGTACTTCTCATCGCAACAGCATCCTACTTCATCTACCAACAACTAAAATCGAACAACCAACAACCACCCCTCGATAAATCCGTTGCTGTTCTCCCCTTTGACGACATGAGCCCCAACCACGACCAGGAATATTTTGGGGATGGCATGGCCGAAGAAATCATAAACGTGCTGGCTCAGTCCGAAGATTTAAGAGTGATTGGCCGGACTTCTTCGTTTCAGTTTAAAGGCAAGAATGAAGATTTGCGCACCATCGGTAAAATCCTTGGCGTGTCCACCGTGCTAGAGGGCAGCGTGCGTAAATCTGAAAATTTAATCCGTGTTACCGCTCAATTAATAAAAACGGAAGATGGCACGCACTTGTGGTCAAAAACTTTTGACCGCAAGCCCGCAGACATTTTTAGTATTCAGGATGAAATAGCCTCAGCAATAGCTTCTGCGCTGAAAGCTACATTATCACCCAACCTTACTTCCGAAAAGAAGGAAGTCTGGAATGATGAGGCCAGGAAGCTATACCAATCGGGACGGTTTTATTTTGACCGCAATTCGGAGGGAGACGGTTCTCGGGCCGGAGATTTCTTTCAACAATCTTTAAAAAGTGACTCAACTCATGCCATAGTTTGGGCCTACTATGCCACAATGTATTTTGGTATTGATAATGTATCATTTGAAAGATTTAATCGCAAAGCCCTGCAACTCGATTCGCTTAACTCGGATGCATTGGTGAATGAAGCCGTTAATAGCCGGAATAGATTTGATCATAAAACAGCTAAAAGAATAATCGATAAAGCATTTTTTCTATATCCTAAGGATGCGCGTGTTCTAAGAAACCTGTGCAACATTTATACTTCTTTAGGTTTGCTTGATCAGGCACTGGTTTTTGGAAAGATGGCCATTGCATCCGATCCACTGCAAGCCAGAGCTTACGATAATCTGAATGCCACCTATTATTTTATGAAGCAATACGATAGCTCAAATCGTGTAGGAAGAAAATTGATAGAAGTCAGTCCTAACTATATTGGACTGCGAAGTTATTTCGCCACGAACTATTTTATGATGGGGCAATATGACAGTGTCCGATTGGATATGAATTCATCGGTTGCTGAAAAAGCTTTTTATGAATGTGCCATTAGCTTTGCAAAAGGCGACAAGAAAACTTCGGATGAAAAGATAGCGCTATATAAACTCAATATAAAGTTTGGTAATGCTAACTATTCGCTCGCTCTAATTCATTGTTTCAGGAAGGAGTATGACTTAGCCGTGGATTACATTGAAAAGTCTTACATAGCGCGTGAGGGCTCGCTTTCAAGTAACATTAAAGTTGAACCTGCCCTTGACCCCATCCGCAACCACCCGCGCTTTATTGCCATCTTGAAAAAGTTTGATTAACGAAAGATTCAAAAGGCTATCTTTACTCAATGCCCTCTATAGTTCCCAACTTCGAATACGACATCTTTATCTCTTACCGCCACAACGATAATCGTTCTGGTTGGGTGACAGAATTTGTAAAAGCTTTGCAGGAAGAGTTGGCTGCTACAATCAAAGATCCCATTTCCGTTTACTTCGACACCAATCCCCACGATGGCCTGCTCGAAACCCACAACGTGGACAAGAGCCTGGAAGGAAAACTGAAGTGCCTCATCTTCATTCCCATCATTTCCCAAACTTATTGCGATACCAAAAGCTTTGCCTGGCAACATGAGTTTTGTGCGTTTAATAAACTTGCTAAAGAAGATCAGTTTGGAAGAGATATCAAGCTGAGCAGTGGAAATGTAGCAAGCAGAATTCTTCCCATAAAAATTCATAATCTTGATGCGGAAGACAAAACTCTTCTTGAAAGTGAATTGGGTGGAGTGCTGAGGGCGGTTGAGTTTATTTATAAAGAGCCTGGAGTAAACCGTCCGCTTAAACCAACCGACAGTAAAAGCGACAATCAAAACAAAACGAATTACCGGAACCAGGTGAATAAGGTAGCCAACGCAGTGAAAGAACTCATTGTTTCGATTCAATACCCAGACAGAGTGGTCAAAAGTTCCGCTCTAAATTTAACCAAAGAATCATCAAGAAAATCAATTGCCGTTCTCCCATTTGTAAACATGAGCAACGACCCTGAGCAGGAGTACTTCAGCGATGGCCTTAGCGAAGAACTCCTGCATCTTCTTGCAAAGATACAAGGGCTTAAAGTTGTAGCACGAACCTCTTCATTTTCATTTAGAAATAAGGATGATGATATTCAATCAATCGGCAAGAAACTTAATGTACAGTTTATTTTGGAGGGTAGCGTTCGCAAATACGGAAATGCAATCCGGGTGACCACCTCACTAACCAATGCAGAGGATGGTATCCATCTTTGGAGCACAACTTATGACAGGCAATTAGAAAACATATTGATCTTGCAAGAGGAAATTGCTCAAAACCTCGTAAGAGAATTGAATATCCCACTCATAGCCGATTGGGCCCACTCAAACATCTTAAATAACGAGGCCTATATGCTAACCATGAGAGGAAATTACTTCCTTGCTCAGTTCAATGAAGGGTCATTCCAGAAAGCATTAAACAATTTTACAGATGCCATAAAACTTGATCCCGGATATGCACCTGCTTTTTCAGGTAAGGCAATGGCCTGCCTGGAATTAGGAGGATGGCACTCTACTTCATCCATGGAGTATATTAACGAAGCAATTAAACATGCAACCCATGCTATCCAACTTAATGAGAGGCTCGCTGACGCATACATCGTTCTTGGCCGAATTAGCTTCTACCAATTTGATTGGTCAAATGCTGACATGAACTTTCGTAAAGCCATCGAATTAAAACCTGGCACCGCTTTCAGGATTTGGTATTGTAATTTTCTAACAGCAATGGGCAGGTTCGAGGAATCCATACTTTTTGGATTAGAAACTATAAAACTCGACCCTCTTTCCGGAATTGCTTATGCCGAGACCGGTTGGGCATTTTTTCATTCGCGGAATGACAAAGATGCCCTCACTTACTATAATAGAGCCCTTGAGTTGAACAGCCATTATCCTATTGGCCTTTTAAGCATGGGTTGGTTAATGGCAGAAATGGGAAAACAGGAAGATGCAATTTCCTTCACGGATAAAGCATTCCAAATTATTTCTCACATACCAACACTTTCAGCATTAGCAGGTATAAATTATGCCAAAGCGGGATTAAAGACCAAGGCATTGGGAATACTCGATCAACTGGAGGGGCTTGAGAAAGGTCAATACCTCTCTCCATTTAGTTTAGCAACATTATTATTTGCGATAGGTGAGAATGGCAAGGCCTTTCACGAGCTTCATAGAGCATACGAACAGCACGATATCCTTCTCGTATGGTTAAAAACATTTAGATTGTTTGACCATGTTCGAAACGATCCTCAGTTTATTGAATTGTTCAACAAAATGGAGTTTCCGAATTAGATGGAATACTTTCCGAATGCTCAGGATATAAAGCCCACTGCTATCTATAACCCCAACTTCGAATACGAATCCTGTACAAGCAACTCTTCAAGGCATCAGGGCAACCAACAACTGCCGATGCAACTGAAAAAATATTCTACTTCCCCACCTTAACCTTTGTATCTCCTCCCATCTGCAAAGAAATATCTACCGGTTTATTGGTCTTCCATGAGCCTGCTGTGAAATCGGGGACATCAATAGATTTTGAACGGCTTGCCACCGATTGCTCACTTAATGGCGCGATGGCGCTCCAAAGCGCGGCATCATAAACATCAATATCAAGGGGCATTCCGTTGCGCAGGCAGTCAATCGTTCTCCAATCCATCAGGAAGTCCATGCCCCCGTGCCCGCCAACTTGTTTTGCCAACTCCCCTACCCGTTTAACAATAGGAGGCTGATATTGTACTTCCACTTTTTTGAATTCTTCGGCATTGATCCAGTCTTGATCATCAAAAGCTATCCTGGATGGCTCAGGATATTTCAAAACAGAACCCTTTGTGCCGCTGATTTTAAAAATACGGGAATAAATATTAGGCGAGGATACATCATGCTGAAGCATGATGGTCTTTCCGTTTGCGGTTCGAATGGATGTCACATTCACATTACCCCGATAACTCTTATTCGCAAACTGAGAATAGAAATCATCCTTAGTCGCTAACTCCTTCGCTTTCGCGCTCATGCTAAAATCATTCGATGAGGTGGCCACCAGGTAATCCATTCTATCACCGCGATTAATATTAAGAACCTGTGCCACCGGGCCCAGGCCATGCGTGGGATATAAATTTCCATTTCTAAAATTTTCTTTCAACCGCCACATGTCATAGTATTTTGTTTTGCTGAAATTAGATTCGAGCAAGTCATGGTTGTAGGCGCCTTCGCCATGAATAATTTCGCCAAGCAAACCCTGACTCGCCATATTGAGCGTGAGCAATTCAAAAAAATCATAACAACAGTTTTCGAGAATCATGCAATGTTTGCGGGTGCTTTCGGAAGTTTCAACCAACTGCCAGCATTCATCAAGGGTTTTTGCTGCCGGCACTTCAACGCACACATGCTTACCCTGCTTCATGGCGTAAACAGCCATGGGGGCGTGTAAACTCCAGGGTGTGGCAATGTAAACCAGGTCGAGGTCTGTGCGATCGCACAATTTTTTCCATTCTTCCTCACTTCCTGTATAAACTTCAGGGTTATGGCCAGAACCTTCGAGTGACTTCTTCACAGCATTCACTCTCTCCGCGCGTATATCGCATAGCGCCTTAATTACAACTCCATCAATTTTATTCATGCGATTAACGGCATCGGGACCGCGGTTTCCCAAACCAATGAAACCTATTCGCACGGTTTCTAATTTTGGCGCAGCATATCCGCTCATGTTGAATTTCTGCGCCTGTGTTCTGCTTAATGCAGAATTTGGTGAGCCTTCCTTTCCCTGGGCATCTGAAAATCCAAAACTTGCTATGCTAATTCCAGCGAGGCTGGAAGTTTTCAGGAAGTCTCTTCTCTTTTGTTTCATTGCTTTAGGATTTATTGCATTAGGTTATTTAACTGATGTTACACACTTCGTGGATTCTTTGTGCCTTCGTGCCCTGGTGGCAATGGACAGGAATTAAATTGAGCACCTCACCCCCGGCCCCTCTCCAAAAGGAGAGGGGTGCCCTCTTTTGCTAACTCCCGGTTTAGGAAAATAGGGTTCATGATTTTAAAATTCTTTAGTAGCGTATGAATATTTATAAATATATCTGTTTAATAGAATTTTCAATTGAGCAAGGCGAAATGTATCACCACCACACAAAGTTGCAAAGGATGGCACCCCTCTCCGCCTCGGAGAGGGGCCGGGGGTGAGGTCCCACATTTACTTCAGCCATTTCTCAAACCAATCAAAGGCTTCAGTTTGCATGGCCGAATCAAACTTGTGCGGGCCAGGAAAGAAAGAACATTTATACTTGTCCGAAGCTTTTGCTTTATTAAATACTTCAGTCAGGATAGCATCGGCACGCTGCATCTCGGGCAAGGTATATAAATCATCTTCCGAATCGTTGAGCACCAGCGTTGGCAATGGCACCCGTAAGCCCAGTATCTCCGGGAAGTCAAGTTCGTTGGGTAACAGGGGAACGTAAGTCATCCAGGTATGCGTGTAGGATTTATTCAAAACGAAATCTTTCCAGGTAGTCATAAATCCAACACACACAGCACACTTAATTCGCTCATCCAGTCCTCCCATAAAAACCGTGCGCATGCCTCCACCCGACAATCCAGCGCAACCGATCTTCTCCGGATCAACATCCGGTCTCGCGCACAATACATCAAGTGCTTTTTTATCTTCCGCAAAAAATACGCCCGGCCAGGTGGTGCCAGCGCTGAACAATGACTTAGCCATAATATGTTCGTGGTGGCCGGCCCAATTATTATAGGAGTTGATATTGGCGGGCTTCTCATGTTCTGCGTCCGTTAACCCACCGCGCAAATGCTCAGGCACATCACCCAGAAATACTCTGCGACTTTCAAAAGGAAAGGCATCGGGCACCAGCACAACAAATCCGCGCCTGGCAATTTCATTAGCCCAGGCCAGGCCACTGTAATATTCACGTTGGTGATCGGTTATCATGGGATGACCGCTATCGGAAGTTTTTGTTATCTTCTGCTTACCAAAATATTTATTGCCTCCGTGATCGTGAAAGGCCAGGATGCCAGGAAGTTTACCGGTAGCGTTCTTTGGTTTCAATACAATGGCTTCGGTGGGGCGCCCATAAGGCAACTGCCAACTCAGTTCTTCAATGGAAAGTCCGTCATACTCATATTTGTTTTTCACAATAACTTTCACAGGGCCATCAATATTGGGAATGGCTAATCGCTCAACCAATCTGGTCCGGGCAATCTTCTTCCAGGCTTTGATATCGGAAAATTCCTTTTTCCTAAAGGATAGATTTGGAAGTTTGCCTTCTGTTAAAGAAACCGCCCATGAGCCATACTGGCCAATCAGGCTTACATTTTTTTCATCGGGATTCATGCCTTTGTTTGTTAGATAACTGTCGAAAAGATCAGCAGATGGCTGTGCAAATGCGCTCCATGTTCCCGGAGCCATAAGTCCCAAACCGGTTAAGCCTGAAATCTTCAGGAAGTCTCTTCGTGGGTTACTATGCTTGGTTCTATTTTTAATTTTGTGGAAATGTTTCATGTCATTGTGTTTTGAACCACATAGGCACATAGTAACATAGAATACACACATAGAGAAAATCCAAAAACTATAAAAACACTATGTGAAAAACTTATGTACCTACCGTGCCTGCGGCAGGCAGGTGTTTCTATTGTGGTTCAAAATTGAGTTAACATAATGCGTTCAATCAAACTTTAAAAAATATCTTTTTTCGGTATAGAAAATATAAAAAGACCCATACCAGCATTAAGGCCCCAAAACTTTCAAATACAGTAAGCCACTTTTCATCCAGCCTATTGTAAAGGCCTTCAAACAAAAGTTTTGATGTGTAGCGGAAAGGTACAAAACAGTAAATCATATAAATAATGAGGCTGTTCATTCCTATAACCACAAAAAAGAAAGACCATCTTTTCACCTGGAGCATGTCGATGATTCCATAAAACACAGCCATAGAAATAAAGGCCATACCACCCGTTACTAAAATGAACGAGCTGCTCCATAAACGTTTGGCAATTGGAAAATGGAGACTCCAGACAAGTCCAATCGCAAGACAAATCGCGCCTGTTATCAATAGCTGTGTAAATTTTTTCCTGTCAGGAACGGAAGCCCTTTTTAATATTTCTCCAGCGTAAGCGCCCAGCAGCGTAAGACAGATGGCCGGAAATTGAGTAATGATACCCAGTTCATCATAAGTGCCTTGAAGCAACCGTCCCGGAAGGAACGTGCGGTCAATCCACCCAATTAAATTTCCTTCAAAAGTAAGATTGCCTGCTCCATAACCTGGCACCGGTATGAACATGACACATGCATAATAAAGTAATAACGTGCCACCAATTATATAAAGCCGTTTAGCGGAATTGAAATTCAAATAGAGTACAATGGTGATGAAGCAAGCCAATCCAATCCGCCCCAGAACGCTGCCCAGCCGGATTTGTTCCCAGTCGAAAAACGGAAAGGGTGCATTTTTATCGAGCATACCAAGCCCAATTAAGATCAGCATTCGAACAAATGCTTTTTTATAAAGTTCTTTTTTCGATGTGCCCTGATCGAGTGCTTTACTTAGTGAAAACGGAATAGAGACGCCCGCTATAAACAAGAAGAGCGGGAAAATAAAATCATAAAAGGTAAAACCTATCCAAACGGGATGTTCAAATTGTCTGGCCAGCGAATCCACCCAGGCTATATTAGTCTTTCCTTCGAGCTGATGAAAAAAAGCATCGACACCGCATATCATGATCATGTCGAACCCGCGCAAGGCATCAATCGATACAAGGCGCTTGCTGGTTAGAGATGATTGAAATTCCATATTAAATAATGGTCACAACACAGGCTCCCATCCTCTTTCATAATCTCTCCCCCAATATTTCATCGCATCATTGTCATTCACGATGCGCCCGGATTTACTATCAATGTTCAAAGCGCGGCCTATGCGGTAAGAAATGTTTCCCAGGTGACAGAGCAGCACACTCTTGGCTATTTCAGGATAAGGTGAATTGAGCTTCCCTTTATTTTCAATACCATTAATAAAATTGGCAAAATGGTCTCTGTCCATATCGAAACCGGGACCTGTCTGATCCACTACGGTGTTGGTAGTTGCGTCTGCACTTCTCACCAACTTATTGCTGTTGTCAAAAATTTTGTAGGAGTTGTCGTTTAATTCCAATGTTCCGTTCTCGCCATGGAATGAAACGCCAGAGCCCATGTCATTGATACCTCTGCGGTTGCAACTCCTCCCTTCCCATAATATTGTTTTGCCTCCTTCAAAATCGAAAGTGGCCACCTGCGTGTCGGGGGTTTGCCAATCGTCTTTGTATTGAAAACGTCCTCCGGTTGAATAAGCTTTTACCGGGTAATTAACATTCAGTCCCCACCGTGCCAGGTCAATAAAATGTGTGCCGTTGTTCAGTATCTCGCCTGTTCCCCAATGCCAGAACCAATGCCAGTTATAATGAACGATGTTGTCTCTGAAAGTTTTACGAGGAGCCGGCCCTTGCCATAAATCAAAATCCAACCAGTATGGAATCGTTGCATCCTTACCCGTTCCTATCGAAAGACGATTGTTTGTGTACCACGCGCGCGCGTAATACACATTACCAATAGCACCTTTATGAAGTTCGGCAATGGCCTCTTGAACACGTGGCCAGCTTCTTCGCTGGTTGCCCATTTGAACAACCTTTCCATATTTTGCAGCCGCTTGCGAAAGCAGTTCGGCTTCAGCCGGATTATGGCTTCCGGGCTTCTCTATATATACATGCTTGCCAGCCTTCAGTGCCAGTATGGCGGCAGGTGCATGCCAATGATCCGGAGCGGCAATGGATATGGCATCAACTGTATTGTCATCTAAGGCTTTCCGAAAATCAGTAAGGCCTTTGGGTTTCTTTTGTGCTCCTGCTTTGGTCGCCACGTCAATACCTGCTTCCACCGCGCGCGAGTCAACATCGCAAACATAAGCCACCTCGGCATTGGGCAACATAGTGTAGGCGTGAACGTGTTGCGA
>JAYUHI010000166.1:0-5087 GCA_043767095.1 Bacteroidota bacterium | reverse complement strand
ATAAAAAGCAAGATTATGAAAAAGGAGAGCAGCCACAGTCCAAGACAGATTAACTCAGTCGTACTGATAATCGTCTTTACTATTTTAACTATTTATTCTTGCGCAGCCCAGTGCAAACAAAGAATTAGTTACATGGGTTTTGAATATTCCACGGGCACTCACCGGTTCTATTTAGACAATTATACCTTAAAGCCGGGAAATATAAATGCCCTTACAAAAGGTCTTTCAGGTGGTGTTTATTTTGGAAACAACCTGGTGAACTTGCGGCTTAGAACAGGATACTATTTTTCGAGCCGGAATATTAAGCATGAATTGGGTGTTGTGGAGTTTGATGCTTTATTAGACTTCTATCCATTGGAATTCATCAGAACAAGGAATAATATTCTTGA
This sequence comes from Bacteroidota bacterium, assembly GCA_043767095.1. Lineage (GTDB taxonomy): Bacteria > Bacteroidota > Bacteroidia > Cytophagales > Cyclobacteriaceae > ELB16-189. The sequence continues at coordinate 4,698 of JAYUHI010000166.1, read as the reverse complement.
TGTCTATCTAACTATGGGCTATAGTCATAATCGCTTCAAGCAAGACGCGCCTGTTAAAAGTAACCGGGTTGTTGATGAATTGCTGGAGAATCTACCCAAGAATGGAAATTACCAGGTAGGTGGTTTGGGGTTAAAGTTTATTCCTCCCGTAGGAAGAAAACGTACTTACTTTTTTGCGGAGGTGCTTTTTTACAATCCAATGAATGCCAGCCAGGAAGATATTAATGTTTGCACGAACATAGGATTCAAGAGAAGGTTTCAAATTAAAGTCTTGAAGTAAGCAGAGTTGGTTGTTCGCTTTGAGGGTGATGCGCCAGGATGATTCAATCAGGATTTATTTGTAACTGGACTTACGCACTATTATAAATCTTGAATAGCCATTTTGTGAAATTTTAGTGTTTTTGTGTTTCTGTGGCATAATTTCAAAAGATAATACCGGCCACTAAATCCCTAAAATCCACGAAAGTGCTTAAGTCCACTTTGTAATTCAACTTCAACTCACTTTTTCATCCTCGGCTTGCCCTTCACAGGTTTTCCTTTTCTCTCTACCCCTGCCCTCTTCTTCAACGGCTCATACAATGGGGCTTCGCCCAAGTCTGAAGGCAGTGGCACTTTCTGAACTTCATACCCTATTAGAGTTTCAATTTCATGAAACATTCGTTGGTCTCTTTCATTAATGAAGGTGATGGCAGTGCCGGTTGATTCAGCCCGGGCGGTGCGGCCAACCCGATGCACATAATCTTCGGGATCGGGCGGAGCATCAAAATTCACCACTAAACTAATTCCTTCCACGTCAATGCCACGCGAGAGTACATCGGTGCCAACCACAATCCGGAGCAGCTTGTTTTTGAATCGAGTCATGATGGCCTCGCGTTCGGGTTGCTCCAGGTCGGAAGAGAAGGCTTCGGTGTCAAACCCCGATGACCGGAGTTTACTGTGAAGGAGTTTAACGCTTTCTTTTCTTGAACAGAAAACAAGGATGGAGGTGAATTCCTGCTTTTTCAAAATCTTTATCAACAATGGAACCTTCTGATGATCGTGCAGCACAAAGGCGCGTTGCTTGATTCCGGCAGCGGGCTTGGCAATAGATATGGTTACTTCTTTTGGATCTCTTAAAATTTTATTGGCCAGGGTTCGGATTTTTGGCGGCATGGTGGCCGAGAATAAAAGTGTCTGCCGATCCTTCGGCAGGTAGGCAATGATCTTCATGATGTCGTCAAAGAAACCCATGTCGAGCATGCGATCGGCTTCATCCAAAACCAAATGTTCGAGATGTTCAAAATTTACAGTTCCCGTAGCGAGCAACGCCATCAGCCGGCCGGGAGTGGCAATGGCAATGTCGGCACCTTCTTCCAGCGCTTTGCGTTGCTGATCCCAGGCCGAGCCATCGCCCCCGCCATAAACGGAGATAGAACTCACATTAAGAAAATATCCGAGGCCCTGAACTTGCTGGTCAATCTGTTGAGCCAATTCACGCGTAGGCGCTAATATCAACGTATTCAAATGGCGATGATCCAGTCTCATGCTCATATGCATGATGGGCAACAGGTAAGCCGCGGTTTTGCCGGTTCCGGTTTGAGCGCAGCCAATCAGGTCATTCCCCTGCATAATAAGCGGGATTGCCTTGGCCTGTATTTCGGTGGGCTGTGTGATGCCCATTGAATCCAAACTTTGAACGAGTTCAGGATCGAAGGAAAAGTCGGAGAAAGTCAATGTTACCTTTAGTTAAAAAAATAAAGGCAAAGCTAATCTAAATTGGGCAAAGTGGAGAAGGTGAATGATTTAGGCCATTATCTTTGCGGCCTTAAAGCAATTGGCAATGGTTAAAGTAGAACTTAGCAGAATGGATGACGCCTACCACATGGTAGCCACAAACGACAGGGGGAATATTATTCATATCGATGAAAAAGTAGAAGCTGGCGGTAAAGGTGCGGGCTTCGGCCCGATGCAATCGCTGCTGGCTGCGTTGGGCGGATGCAGCACCATTGATGTGGTATCCATCTTAAAAAAACAACGCCAACCGTTAGAGGATATTAAAATTACCGTTACAGGTGAGCGAGAACCAAATGCAACTCCATCGCTGTATCAAACCGTGCATGCCCATTTCAAATTATTTGGAAAGATTGATAAAGATAAAGCGGAGAAAGCGGTGGCTCTTTCGGTAGAAAAATATTGCTCCGTGGCGATGACGTTGAGAAAGAGTGGAGCGAAGGTGACCCATAGTTTTGAAATAATTGGGGATAGAAAGTAGGCATTAGGCATTAGGCATTAGGCATTAGCATCAGAAAAAAATGGAAAACAATACAAAAGAAAATTTTGAAACAGACGCCATCCGGACACAACATGAGAGAACGGATTTCCGGGAACATTCAGTGCCGCTCTATCTGACATCTAGTTTTGTGTTTGATAGTGCCGAACAGGCGCGGGCCATGTTTGCCGATGAGATTCCCGGCAACATTTATAGCCGCTACTCCAACCCCAACACCAATGAGTTTATTGACAAACTTTGCGCGTTGGAAGGCGCTGAAGACGGCATTGCAACGGCATCAGGCATGGCGGCTATGTATGCCAGTATGATTTCGTTTTTGAAAACAGGTGATCATGTGCTGGCCTGTCGTTCGGTGTTTGGCTCCACTCATCAAATTCTGAGTATCATCTTTCCACGGTGGGGCATCACCCACTCCTATGCCGATGTTACGGAACCAGAGACCTGGGAATCCAAAATCCAACCGAACACCAAAATGATTTTTGTGGAGACGCCATCCAACCCAGCACTTGATATTCTGGATTTAGAGTGGCTTGGAAAACTGGCAGCTAAGCATAAGGTGATCCTGAATGTTGACAACTGCTTTGCTACGCCTTATCTGCAACAACCCATGAAATGGGGTGCACACCTTGTTACCCACTCGGCTACTAAGTTTATAGATGGTCAGGGCCGCGTGATTGGTGGTGCTGTTGTTGGATCAAAAGAGTTGATCAAAGATATCCGGTATTTCACGCGCCACACTGGGCCGTCTATGTCGCCCTTCAATGCCTGGGTGCTGTCGAAAAGTTTGGAGACTTTGGCTGTGCGCATGGACAGGCATTGTGAAAGTGCGATGATACTGGCAACGGTTCTTGAGGCGCATCCTCAAATAGTAAAAGTAAAATATCCTTTCCTTCCCTCTCACCCTCAGCACGCGCTGGCCAGAAAGCAAATGAAGCTTGGCGGTGGATTAGTTTCCTTTGAATTGAAAGGAGGCCTTGAACAGGGAAGAAAATTTTTGGATTCGTTGAAAATGATTTCGCACACGCCTAACCTGGGTGATTCGCGAACCATTGCCATTCATCCGGCATCAACCACGCATTCTAAACTAACGGAGCCTGAACGATTGGCTGTGGGCATTACGCCAGGACTTATTCGTATTTCGGTGGGCCTTGAAAATATTGAAGATATTATTGCCGATGTAAAGCAGGCGATTGGATGATCGGCAATTAGACAAGTGTTACTTCATTGTCAATCTCAAAAGGAAATTATCCGAAGTCATAAACAAAGTCTTCTCATCCAAACTAAATTCGCAATTGGCTGTAGCCTCGGGGAGTTTTATTTTGCCTAACACTTTTCCAGATGAATCGAAAATCCAAATGCCGCCAGGGCCGGTAGCGAAAATAGTTCCGCTGCTATGAACCCGAAGGCCGTCAGGCGAGCCCTTCACCCCTTCCACATACTTCGTCCAGAAAAATATTTTGGCATTGATTAGCGAATCACCGGCTACATCAAACGAATACCATTTGGCTACTGGTCTATCTGAGTTAGCCACATATAAAGTCTTTTCGTCAGGGCTGAGAGCGATGCCGTTTGGCCGGGTGAGTGAGTCCACCAGCAGGATAATAGTTCCATCGGGTTTAACCTTGTACACGCCCTGAAATGGAATTTCCTTGGAGGAGTCCTGTACCTGTTTGAGCAGGCCGTATGGCGGGTCTGTGAAATAAAAATTCCCTTGCTTATCAAACGCCACATCGTTGGGACTGTTGAATTTTTTTCCGTTAAAATCACCAGCCAAAGTTTTGAAATCGGAATTAGGATTTTGGTAATCGGAATTCAACAATGCCACACGCCTGTCGCCATGCTGGCATAGAACCAACTGACCTTCATTGTTGAGGGTGAGTCCGTTGGAGCCCATCTCACCGCCTCGCGGCGTTGAGCCTGTGTAACCCGATGGTTCCAAATACTTTTCCAGTCCTTTGGCTTCAGTCCATTTATAAACAATGTTTTTAGGGACATCAGAAAACAAGAGCATGTTTTCTTTTTCAATCCACACGGGGCCTTCACTCCAATCAAAACCTTCGGCAATGATTTCGGGTTGGGAATCAGCGCTCAGCAAATTATCCAATGCAGGATCAAGTCGCTCAACGGAGCCCATGGTTTTCTTTTCTTTGGGAGCGGTGCAAGCCAGGATGACCGCAAGGATTAAGTAGCTTATCTTATTCATGGTTTTGGAATTTCTTTGGGTTAGATAATTTGGAATTCAGAAGAACCCAATGAAGGACCTTCTAGTTTCTCTGCATATTTTATTGATAACTCGTCTTCAAAATCAAACAAAGTCAAAGCGTATTTCATTAACTCAAATTTGCTTGGATTGTCAATATTACCTTCAATGGAATATGTTTCGTTGATTGAAACTGCTTGTCTTGGATTTCCTTCAACTGGTGATTTAG
>JAYUHI010000165.1:0-5091 GCA_043767095.1 Bacteroidota bacterium | reverse complement strand
AAAATTGTAACTTACATTTATGTAACATTTCAATTCATGGCTATCAATCCATTCGTTTTTGGGAAGACGGTTAAGAGGGAAGATTTCTGCAACCGGGTAAAAGACATTGAGTTTCTTCATCACCAGTTTAATTCGAACAGCAATACCATTTTGATTTCACCACGCAGGTGGGGCAAATCATCCGTTGTTGAGGAGGCCGCCAGTCGATATGGAAAGGAAGATGTGCGCTTTGTTTTTGTTGATTTGTTCAAATGCAGGACGCCAGAAGATTTTTACGAACTGTTTGTCCAGGCCTTGTTGCGATCCACCAACAATCAACTGGATGAAGCTTTTCAATTTGCTTCCAAATTTCTAAAAGGCCTTATCTCCTCTCTTTCATTTCAGCCAACCGAGGGAAATGAGTTTTCCATAAAACTCGCCCATGTTGGTTCAAGCAAGGAAGATGATATACTGGATTTACCACAGACCATCGCCACGAAAAAGAAATTGCGTTTGGTAGTGTGCGTAGATGAATTTCAAAACATCAATCATTTTTCACATCCTGTTGAGTTTCAAAGAAAGCTCAGGAGCTATTGGCAGAATCACAATCAAATCCATTATTGCCTGTATGGCAGCAAGCGCCATTTAATGAGCCAGTTATTCGAAAGTTCAGATTTGCCATTTTACAAATTCGGAGCCGTGTTGTATTTGAAAAAAATTGAAGTGGATGCGTGGATCCCCTTCATCGAAAAGAAATTTAAAAAGACAGGGAAGATAATCGCACGGCAACAAATCATGCACCTGTGCAATTCACTGGAAGCACACCCTTATTATATTCAGCAGATTTGTCAGATACTTTGGTATATATCATCTGGTAAAATTACCGATGCTCAGGTTGAAGATTCGCTTATCAGACTGTCCGAGCAGAATGAACTTCAATTTCAAAAGACCGTGGATGGGCTCACCACCTACCAACTAAACTATTTGAGGGCTTTAGGCAAAGGAGGGCTGAATCTCCACTCAAAAGAATCGGTTAAATTATTTTCTCTCGGAACATCCGCCACTATTTTGAGATCAAAAGACGCGCTATTGCAAAAAGATATTATTGACGTGATGGGCAAAGAGATAACTTTTGTTGACCCGGCTTTTAAATGGTGGTTTGGGAGGAACTTTTAGTTGTAGGACATGGCGGCTTCAAGGTTCTCCAACCTGTCTGAAATCTTTGACCATGGGCATTTAATTCCATAAAAATCACTCGCTCCGTAAAGAGTCCACAGGATTGCTTTTTGCCGCTCGGAAGGCTTGCGTACTCACGATAATAATGGCAAAGACCAAAACCCCTAATCCAACCAACGGCATTATCCACCAAGATATTTCGACATGAATTGGGTATTCATTCACGATAAAATCATTGATCACCCACCAGACAATCGGGCTGCTGATGGCAAAGGCAATCAAAACCAATTTCGAAAAATCACGGCTTAAGAGAATAATCAAACTACCAACCGTTGCGCCCATAACTTTCCTTATGCCAATTTCCTTCGTGCGTTGCTCGGCAGTGAATGCTGCAAGTCCAAGCAGGCCTAATCCGGTAATGAGAATGGCCAGACCAGAAAATAAATTGATAAGCTTGTTCATCAGATTTATTCTGGAGAATTTCTTTTCGAAATCCACATCCACAAAACTGTATTCAAATGGAAAATCCGGATTGCATTTTTTAAAGATGCTCTCCACTTTTGATAATGACGCTTGCAGATCGTTGGTTTTCGATAATCGTACCGACACCACACTCGACCAATTAGGAAGCAGAACAATTAGCATTGGGCCTATCGGTTGATAGGGGGAGCCCATCAATACATTGTCCATAACACCAATCAGTTCACGTTTCATTCCATCCAATTCAAGTTGTGCCCCAATAGGATTTTGAAGACCCATGATATCGAGTGCTGCCTGGTTAACAATAATTGCCGCGGTATCACTTTTAAAGTCCGCTGAAAAATCGCGACCCTCCAACATAGCAATGCCCATGGTTTTGGTGTAGTCATAACCGGCAGCAATTGCCAGGAACTCAACATGCTGATCGGCTGGCTTTCCTGGCCAACTGAGAAAGCGGCTGACACCATCTCTTATTATGGCATTGCTGGATTGGCTAACTGCATTAACCACATCGGTTTGAAGTAGCTCATCTTTAATGATTTTGAAATCTGCATTAATTGTGCCGTTGGAGTGCACGGTGATCAAACCTTCCTGATCATAGCCGAGGTCTCGCCCCTTCAACAATTGCATTTGCTGATAGAGCACTATTGTGCCAACGATAAGAAAAATGGCGACCCCGAACTGGACCATCACTAAAACCCTTCGGAGCGATGCAGCTTCTTTACCCGCCTTGATTTTCCCTTTCAATACTTTAACGGGTTGGAAAGCGGACAAATAAAACGCAGGGTAGCTTCCCGAAATAAGGCTTGTGAACAATACAAGAAATACGGTGGCCATCCAAAAACGAATCGAAGTGAAATCAATGAACAGTTGCTTTTGCACAAACTGATTGAATATGGGCAAGGCCAATTCTACCAACAGCAAAGCGAATGCAAATGAAATGGCCGTCATTATAAACGACTCGCCCAAAAACTGAAGGACCAACTCCCTTCTGCCCGAGCCAACAACTTTGCGGATACCTACTTCCCGTGCGCGCCCTTCGGATCGGGCCGTGGCGAGGTTCATAAAATTGATACAAGCCATAATCAAAATTAGAGCAGCGATTTCAGCAGTCCATTGAAAATAAACTATTATGCCGCCCGATTCTTTTCCATTCTCAAAGTTGGAGTGCAACCGCCATCTCTCCATTGGGTAAAGAAAAATTTCACGTTTTATGTCTGAAGGGTTTTTCTTAGCTATCAAATCTTTGATTGCACCCTCAACAGTTTCTTTGTCGTTTGCCGATTTCAATTCAACAAATACTTGAAAAGTATATTCATCCCAACTTGCCCTAACTTCTTTCACCTCCTTTTGCGTTTGCTCCAAATGATTAAAGGCCATCAGGCAATCAAATTGAAAGCTTGAGTTTCCGGGAATGTCTTTTAGTACACCGGTTACTTTAAGGTCGGAGAGATTGTTCACTCTTATCACTTTGTTGATCGGGTCTTCGTTGTTGAACAAAGCTTTGGCCGTTGATTCAGTGATGACGATTGAGGTAGGATCATCCAAAACGTTTTCCCTCATTCCTTTAATGAGAGGGAATTGAAACACCTCCAAAAATTCCTCGGTAACATGAAAGGCACCTTTTCGGATTTTGGTTTCTCCAACAGTAAGCAACGGGTTGCTTCTCCAATCCGCCAAAACTGTTCTACTGATATGACTATGGGCATTTTTGAGTTCTTCATACGCAGGCCCAGGCACTGAAATCATCGCGTCTGTTTTACCGTTGAATGTTTGGTTGATCCAAACTTGGTGAATTCGGTTTAGCTTGGGATGAAAACCATCGAAGGTCATCTCATCATAAATCCAAAGCATGATGAGCATGGAGCAAGCAATGCCCACAGCAAAACCCGCACTGTTAATGAAAGCGTAGAAGGGGTTTCTGAGCAGGTTCCGAACGGAAGTTTGCAAGTAGTTGCGGAGCATATTGGTAGGGTTTATCCGCCTCGATACTTAAATACAATGCCATGCTTTGAAAGTCTTTGAATGGATGGAAATTCCAACAAATCCAAAAAATGACTTGACCACTATCGAAACAGTTTGTCCGTAATCGGTCGAATTGAATTTATTAGCACCCAGCCCTCACCATCTCCCTTTTCCCCGGTGGACCGGGAATACTTTCCACGGTAAACCCGGCCGATTTCAAATCGCGTTTCACCTGGCCTTTGGCGCAGTAGGTTACAAAAATTGAAGGCGTAAACATCAGGCTTTTTATTTTTTTAAACACATCAAGCGTCCACATCTCTGGCTGGCTGTTGGGTGCAAAGGCATCAAAGTAAACCAAATCAAAATGATTTTTTGGTAACGTTGCAAGCTGCAAAGTTGTTTGGTGTTTGATTAAAGTAAACCCACTCGTGATCATTTTAGGTTTTTCACAATCGCACTGATGAAGTCGCAACAGTGTTTCTCTGTCATTAAAATTCAACGACATATAAATTTCGGGCGGCAGGAGATTGGGTTCGAGGGTCGTGTATTCAACGGCATTATCTCCGCTGGCTTTTATAGTAAGCAGGGCGTTAAGTCCGGTGCCAAAGCCTACTTCCAGGATTCGAACAGTTTCTTTTTTGTTAAACCGCAGAAAGTACTGCAATCCATTTTGAATAAAAACATGATTGGACTCTTGAACGGCACCGTGTATCGAATGGTACGTGTCGCCAGTGGATTCATTTTTTATAGTATGCGACCCATCGCTTGTGGTAATGATGGAAAGCATCAGAGCTTGGTGCCCTCGTATATTTCCTTCAAAGGCATCGACACATCAACCGATAGAATGGTTAGTATATTTTCTACGGATCGATATTCCTCCAGTTCCCAATGGCCTCGCTCATTCACCCGGTAGGCCTCAATAAATATGGCCTGGGAATCAACCATGATGTATTCTTTTAATGTGGGTATGTCGCGGTACAAAATAAATTTTCCACCACGGTCGTAATCTTTAGTTGATGGTGAGAGAATTTCAATCAACACTGTTGGGAGTGTGGCAGTGTCCTCATCCAATTCGGACGGAATAATTTCTCCGCAGATAATGGAAATGTCAGGATAGGTGAACAAGGTGTTCTTCGCCACGTGAATGCGCATATCGCTGCCATAGGGTTTGCATGGCTTGCCTTTCAGCCGCATGCCAATGTCCGTGAATAAGTTAGAAAAAATCACATTGTGCCTCGCACCGGCACCGGCCATCGCGAAAATCTCTCCCTTGAAAAACTCGTGCTTCTCCAACGCCTCCTTTTCCATGGTGAGGTACTCCTGAGCTGTGAACCTGGATTTATTGTAGGCTACAATCGGGTCGCGGACTTCCATGGAATAAAATTAAGGAAAACTTTTCACTGCCCCATTTCGCACAGAGAGCACGGAGTTCATGGAGAAAGGCAATAACTCACGATTCAATCTCAATGCCAGCTAATCCCTGACAATCAA
>JAYUHI010000164.1:0-2139 GCA_043767095.1 Bacteroidota bacterium | reverse complement strand
CCATTTCGTTCGCCTCATCATACCATCAGTGATGTGGCTCTTGTTGGAGGTGGAGGCAATCCCCAGCCCGGGGAAATCTCTTTATCTCACAATGGCGTTTTGTTTTTGGATGAGTTGCCGGAGTTTAAAAGATCCGTGTTGGAAGTGATGCGCCAACCGATGGAAGAAAGGCGTGTCACCATTTCGCGCGCTAAAGTTTCTATTGATTACCCGGCCAATTTTATGCTGGTGGCGAGCATGAACCCTTGCCCGTGCGGCTACTACAACCATCCGGATAAAGAATGTGTGTGCGGCCCAGGCATTGTACAACGCTACCTCAGCAAAGTGAGTGGCCCGTTGCTGGATAGAATTGATTTACATGTTGAAGTAGTGCCGGTTTCATTTGATGAGATGACGGCCAGTAGAGTCTCCGAAGACTCAACCGTAATCCGAGAGCGCGTGGTGAAGGCACGGGTCATTCAATCCGCCCGGTTCAAAAACCATAAAGATGTTTACTGTAATGCTATGATGCCGAGCAACATGGTGAAAGAAGTATGTGGCATCAACGAAGCAGGAAGGTCTTTGCTGAAAACCGCCATGGAACGTTTAGGCTTATCCGCCCGCGCCTACGACCGCATCCTGAAAGTCTCGCGCACCATTGCCGACCTGGCCGGAGCTGAGGATATTAAAATTGAACATTTGGCGGAGGCCATTCAATATAGGAGTTTGGATAGGGAAGGTTGGGCGGGGTAGTTGGGGTGGTTAGAATTTGTAACCTAAGGTTGGTCGGAATTTGTAATTCCGACCTTAACAAATGTTTAAAATATGTTTTGAGTCCGGATTACAAATCCGGACTATCGGATGTCAGAAATTGCGTTTCTGGATGGAATTAACCACTTTTAGAAAATGCCAGAATTCTCTGAACTGACATCTTATGGCTAAAATCGACCGAACCAAATTTAAAGCAACTCCCCTGTTGCCAATGTTGGGGCAGTACATTGGAATGCAATACACCGATTTGAAAGATTTCGTATCTGAAACAAGTAATTCTTTTAAAGACCGATTGGATAGCATTGAAGATTTGGTTGCCAAAGAGGTGGAGAAGCATAAGGGCAATCAAGAGTATATTGACCATTTATATGATGCCTTCTCAGATGATCACTATAAGTATAGCCATACCTATTCCCAGTTTTTCTTTAACGCCATGTTTGTCTCGTCTGTGTCACTCTTTGAATATTTCCTTAAGCGAGTATGTGGCAACGACAAAGGGGTTGAGAAGATTAAAGCAAGAACCTCTTATATAGGGAAGTGCAAAATTTATATAACCTCAATTATAGGCGTTGACCTGACCCCTTTTGATAGTTTGTGGGGCAAACTTGAACTTTACTATAAAACAAGAAACACAATCGTACACGAAATGGCGCATATTAAGCTACCCAAGGGGGGTAAGCCATTTAAAAAGCAGGACGTATATAAATTCATCTCACAGTCGCCCTACATCAAACTCGAACAGGGCACATCTGGTTTTAAAATCACCGACAAGCAATTTATTATAGATTTCACTGATTTAGCCAACGATTACCTCACCAAGGTTATTCAGAAAATCATGGCCGAAAAGCAATGAAATACTTACAAGATTTTAAGAAACCAAAGAATGGCTTGTTCCTTGTGTTACCGACCAACACTTTGATGTAGATTGTGAATATGTGTCGAATAATAGTTATCATACTTGCAACATACATAACCATAATCAATACACATACATTATTTGCTCAACATCTAAATTCAAGAATAGATTATAAGTCAGTAGCTGACTTCGATTCAACTGAATTCAAAAACTCATTATTTGTTTTTGAACAAAAGGGAAACAAAAAGCCAATAAAAACCTTTTCTGTCGAGCATCGTCTCCCGAAGGGGACGATGCGGTAATCTTTTGTCGAGCATCGTCTCCTGTTTCAGGGACGATGCGATTATCCCAACCATCCCAACCCATTTCAACTTCATGCGCGCATCGTCCTCTCCGAGAGAAGATGCTTGACAAATGAACTAACTGGAAACTTTATTTAACCCACATTGCAGCTTTTTGACACCGAACGAGAAATTTCAATTTTTTTTCGGCTAAAAATTCATCACTAGCCCGTACCCCCCTACGGGAGAATA
>JAYUHI010000163.1:0-2141 GCA_043767095.1 Bacteroidota bacterium | reverse complement strand
ACCAAGGCGCGTTGGTGCATGGTGCAAGGCGCTGTTGATAAAGATTATGCTGGTGCCGTTATGATGTCTTATCCAGCCAACTATAATCATCCCGAACCGCTGAGAATCTGGCCCGAGAACCAATACAACCGGGGTGATATGTTTGCCAATTTTGCTCCCACAAAAGACAAAGATTGGAGTTTGAAGCCCGGACAGAAGTATGTACTGAAATATCGGTTGCTGGTTTTCAACGGACATTTCACCAAAGAAAAAGCAGAAAGCGCCTGGAATAATTTTGCTCAGCCACCTAAAGTTGTTGTTAAATAAAATTGAGATGAACGATAGGAATAAAAACCGTTGTGTGAAGACGTCTTTACTGATAGCTCTACTGATCGGCTTATCTGTAGGGCTCCCATTATTCGCTCAACTTCAGGGTGGCGTGAAGTTGAACTGGAAAAATGTAAACGTGTTGGTGTACACGAAGAATGGAAAGGGCTATGTACATGAGAATATTCCTTATGCTGTAACCTGCATTCAGAAAATGGCGCAACAATACGGCTTCGGTATTGACACAAGCGATGATCCAGCCAAATTCAAAATTGAAAACCTGAAGCAGTATTCGCTTTTAATTTTCGCCAGCACCAACAATGATGTATTTGATAATGATGATCAGCGCCTGGCTTTTCGACAATACATTGAAGCCGGTGGCGGATTTGTCGGCATTCATTCTGTCGTTGGCGCTGAGCGAAAGTGGCCGTGGTTCAAGGCAATGCTGGGAGGAACGTTCGATTGGCATCCTCCTTTTCAACGCTATCGCATTGTACTGAAAGACACTGACCATGTTTCTGTTACAGGCTTACCTAAAGTCTGGGAGAAGGAAGACGAATGTTATTTCATGAAAGAGTTGAGCCCTAACATTCAAGTCTTGTTGCATCACGACCTCACTTCCCTGAATGAAAAAGAAAAAGATAAAATATCGGCCAAAGCAAAACCATTTTCAGGCTTGTATCCGGCTGCCTGGCATCAGCAATTTGATGGCGGCACAATATGGATCACCGCCCTCGGCCATGATAAGAAAGATTATTCCGATCCTGTTTTCATCCGGCATGTGCTTCAGGGAATCGGGTTTGTTGCTTCTCAATCGGGTAAACCCGACTTTAAAAAGACTTACGCAATTTCAAAGGACGATCCCATCCATTAACCCATTCAAATGATTTCGAATTAAACCACTCCCGATATGAAACAGAAAAATGAAATCCAAAAATCCCGCAGGGCCTTCCTCAAGAAAAGCGCTCTTCTTTCCACTGTAGCTATCACTGGCTTCCCCACCATATTACCTGCATCCGTGTTTGGCCAAAATGCGCCCAGTAAACGGATTAACGTTGGAGCCATTGGCGCTGGCCGGATTTCCAGGATTCACGATTTGCCTGGAGTGTGGCGGTCGGATTTTGCACGAGTAATTGCCGTTTGCGATTTGGATACCAAACGAGCCGCGGATGGTAAAAAACTCGTGAACGAGTACTACACCAAAAAGAATGGGAAACCTTTTGATGGAGTGAAGGAATATTATGATTACCGGGAGTTGATCAATAATAAGGACATTGATGCCGTGCTGATCAGTACCCCCGATCATACGCACGCCATGATTGCCGTGGCTGCAGCTCGTGCCGGAAAACATATTTACATGCAGAAGCCTGCTTCGCTCACCATTTCGGAAGGAAGGATTGTGAGCGACATTGTGCAGAAGAGCGGGATTGTTTTTCAGATTGGAAGTCAGCAGCGCTCATCGGAGCAGTTCCGGTACGCGGCAGAGTTGGTTCGCAATGGACGCATCGGCCAGTTAAAGACAGTCTATGTGGGTTTGCCGGGCGATCCTTCGGGCAATGAAGAACCTGAAATGCCAGTCCCACCCAATCTCAATTACGATATGTGGCTGGGTTCAACTCCGCAAGTTTATTACACAGAAAAGCGTGTTCATCCACAAGCTGATTACGATCGACCGGGCTGGCTGCGCTGCGAGCAGTTTGGCGCGGGCATGATAACAGGCTGGGGCTCCCACCATATTGACTCGGCCCATTGGGGCATGGGCATGGAACGCTCGGGACCAATTGAAGTCTGGGGCCATGCCGAATTCCCCAAGAGTGGATTGTGGGACGTGCATG
>JAYUHI010000162.1:0-2149 GCA_043767095.1 Bacteroidota bacterium | reverse complement strand
GTGATTTTAATTCCCGGCTTTGCGGGTCCACCACCATGTACTCTTCTTCTACTCCTAGTGTAAATTTTTCCATGACCTCATCCCCCGGCCCCTTACCTCATCCGGCCTTTGGCCACCTTCTCCAAAAGGAGAAGGGAAACGGCCTAAAGATTTGAATGGAGAAGGGGAGGAGTTATATTAAATAGTCTATTATTATTTCTTTTTGGTTTTTAATTCGCTTTTAATTCGCTTTGACTCCGTCTTCAAGGCCTTAGTAACTCTCGCTATCTCCTGATCTACATTCGTAGTTTGTTTTGTTTTTGAAACTATAGTTTCAAAAGTTTCTATCGAATTTTTTACAAATGTGCCCCACGTTAAATTGTCTTTGCCGGGCTTTTGGTTTTGCGCTCGTTCGACCGCCATCTTGGAGGCATATTCTACTACCCAGTCAAAATTTTCCTGGCCAACAGATTTTATATCGGCATCGGGGGCGGGGTTGCAGAAATCAATTGCATAAGGAACACCATCTCTCACAGCCATTTCCACAGTATTGAAATCGTAGCCTAATGCATTACACAAATCAAGAACATAATCGTGTACTGTCTTTAACAACTTTGCTGAAGCTGGGCCATTGTTGCTTTGATAGCGCAAGTGATGAGGATTGCGTGGTTCATATTGCATGATGCGCACATGTTTGCGCCCCAGACAATAGCAGCGGAAGTAATCATCAAAAATAATTTCTTCCTGTAGCATCATCACCAGCTGAGCAGTTTCGCTATACGCTTTAAAAAAATCATCCTGATTGTTTAGCTTATACACACTCTTCCAACCACCGCCAGCATGTGGTTTCATGTAGGCAGGCCAACCGATGTGGGCAAATATTTTTTCCCAACTCAATGGAAATTTTAAATTGCTAAAAGAAGAATCGCTTGTATCGGTTGGCCGCTCATGCGAAGGAAGGATGACTGTTTTAGGAACTGGCACACCAAGTTTAACGGCCAGGGCATTATTGAAAAACTTTTCATCGGCACTCCACCAAAATGGATTGTTTAGTACTGCGGTGCCAGAGATAGCAGCATTTTTTAAGTATGCCCTATAGAATGGAACATCTTGCGAGATGCGATCGATAATAACTGCGTATTCGGTCGGCTCGGCTTGCGAAACCATGTCAATCATTACAGGTTCAGCTTTGATGTCTTTCAATCCCAACTTGTTGATGTGTTCAACAAATGCCTCGGGGAATGAACGTTCCATGCCATGAAGTATTCCAATTTTTTTCATGCGTCAGAATTTAGAGGTTCAATTATTCGATTTGGTCAATATTTCATTACTAATAATTCCCTGCAATTTTTTAGGTTCGGTAAGGTTCAGGTTGTGCCCCGAATCCATAAACCAAAATAACTGTTTTTTTTCTGCCTTTAGCATTTTGTAGTAATCTTCTGTGAGTTTAAAATGTGTTTGATAGTCTTTTTTTCCAACAAAGAAGTAAACAGGGCAATGGATTTCAGGTGCAAAAGTAAAAAAGTTTACCTGCGATGCCTCGTTGAACAGAGATAACCACTTTTTGCCCCATGTTGTTACAAAAGCTTTTGATGGCGGTTTTGTATCCATAAACCTGGCCAGCCAACTGCGGTGATAATACAACTGGTCGGCATTCTGAAATGGAATATTTACCATGGCTAGTTCTTTCAAGGCAGGCAGGTTATTATCCTCTTTTGCTTTGCCGATCATCCATTCTAATGAAAGACGTTCGCTTTCCACCTGATGCACCATTGGACTGATAGCGAGGTAAGCGAGTAGTAATTCAGGATGGTTTGCTGCAATAGTCAATCCTAGGAAGCCACCCCACGAGTGACCCATCAAATAGATTTTATCTTGTGAAAATCGAGATCGCAAATAGTTTATCATTTCCAAGGCATCTTCTTCCATCAGCGAAACAGATAGGAGCTTGTTCGAAGAATTTAATTCGGCTGTCTTACCGCTTTCGCGCTGATCCCATTGCACAACGACAAAGGATTTTTGTAATTCATTTGTAAATTTTTCGGCATAGCCCATCGCTGAATTGCCGGGGCCGCCATGTAGAAAGAGTAAAACCGGATGACTGCTATTTGTTCCTTTGATACTGATCCATTGTCGGATTCCTCCAATTGGAATAGCCTCACTTGAATTG
>JAYUHI010000161.1:0-5131 GCA_043767095.1 Bacteroidota bacterium | reverse complement strand
TCGTCCGAATTTTTGCCACACCGGTGATTGTTCAAAGGCTGTCTGCATATTTTCATAACTCAATTGCAGCACCTGCGCGTCATCCATCGCCACAATGTAGTCGCTGGATGGTTGGCGTGTTAAAAAACTGCAATAGTCGGTTACGTAATTCTCCTCAAACGCAAAGTTGCTGGTTGTTTCTTCACCCTGAACCATATTATAGGTACGAAAATGACCTGAATTAATAAACGATACATGATTGCAAACTTGTCCTGCAGTGAGTAAAAACTCATTTTTCTTCAACCATCTTCGCGTAAGCAAGGATTGATGTATTTGCCATTCTTCTTCGGTGAATGGCAGAAACCTGGAAACGTAATTCCGGATGGAAGAAAATTCGTCCATCCGGAAATATACGAAATCGACAGGGTCAACTCATACTATCTCAGAAGGTAAACCGCACGAAAGGTACCGGGAAAAACCCCTGCTGATATTGTGTTATGATCGTGTTGGTTCGTGGATTATAGTTTTGTGTGAAGATGTTTTTGTTGCCTGTTACATTCTGTAAATCAATGGCAATTTCCAGGGTGCTTTTTTTGTATTCTTTCCTGAACGAGATTTTTAAATCGGTACGGAAATAGGCATCCTGTTTTTCGCTGTATGCTTCGTTTTCCTTGTAAATAGTCCTTCCAAACTGTTGCGATGCCGCAAAATCAATTGGTGTAAGATACTTCCCACCAATGGTAGTGGCTTTAATGTTTACCGATAAAAAGTTTTTGTTTCTGCCTACTTTCCACTCCTTACCCACTAAACCGTTAAAAACATATTGCGTATTGAAGCCCGTGTTCCGTTCAATGCCATCACTTCCTTCGTATTTCGAATCGAAAAGTGAAGTCGTGATCAGGAAATAATAACCCTTGCTGAAGAACCGCTCCAGCGTGAGTTCAACTCCATAGTTCCTTCCGCTTCCTTCACTCACCAAACCGTACTGATCGGAAGGGGCAAAACTTGAACCGATGTTGATGGCAGAAAATGAACTTGGATTGCGTTCAACAGGCACGTTGGCAAGTTGCTGATAATACGCTTCGGCTTTTAACCTGAGGTTGTCCGATATATTCCAATCATACGTTAGCACGGTATGTTGACTGGTATTGAAATCAAGTTTCGTGTTAGTAAGAATGTACTCACCACTGGCTGTTTTGGTTTGTACATAAGTGGTGTACGGACTTTGGATTTGATTGTGCAACCCGTAACCAATACTGACCGAGTGTTTACCGTTGATAACATATTGGAAGCCTATGCGTGGTTCAACAGCGCTTTGCTCATTAAGTGAATAGTATTGACCATGTACACCGGCATTGAAGGAAAACTTATTGTTGAAGCGATGCCGCCAGGTAGCAAAGAGTTGGTATAAGGATGTGTTATCGGCCACATCTACGCGAACAGAATCGCTGCCCAAATTAGCGTATATATTGCGGCTGAAAAGATTAAAGGTTAACGCATCAATATAAAAACCGTAGGTCAAACTGTTTTTGGAGTTGAATTTAGTGCGAAGCAATGTTGTGAACGAAAGCTTACGCGTGCTAAACTCAGCTTCCGTTTGCAGGTAACGGGCAGTCACCTCATCGTTGCTGTCGCGCACTAAGGAGTCTGCCGTGAAACCTTCTTCCGTGGCACTTATTCCAACTGTAAACTTCGCGAAAGTTCTTTCCGAAAAGCTCTTTTCATAACTCGTTCCAAAAATTCCTGTCTTATAACGCGGATAACTGTCTTGATTTTCATCGCCATATAAGTCATCGGAGCTTTTCAGGTCAGCCTCGCTCCCCAACAAATCAATTTCACTGATTCCGCCCAGGCCGAAGATGGACCATTTACCTCCATTCTTTGCTGGCAATGAAATCTTGAAATTCAAATCCTGAAAAAGCGGAATGTTGGAGCCTGTTCCAAATTCAATGCCTAACGCGTTGAATACACCCAACGTGGAGTACCGGTAGTTTACAATGTACGATGCCTTCGAATTTTTGGATAGCGGACCTTCTGCGCCTAGTTCAAAACCATTAAATCCAATCTGACCTACAAATTCACTTTGCTGATTGTTACCATCTCTTAGTTTAATGTCAAACACACCAGCCGTGGCGTTTCCATACTGTGCAGGAAAAGCGCTCGTCATGAAATCTGATTTATCAAGACTATTATTGTTGAGCATACTCACCGGGCCGCCAGTGCTGTTCAGTGCGCCAAAGTGATTTGGATTTGGAATGTTTAGGCCTTCGAGTTGCCAGAGCATGCCGGTGGGCGAATTTCCGCGCACAACAATGTCGTTACGCGAATCATCGCCACCGATCACACCGGCAAAGTTGGCGGCCATGCGTGATGGATCACCCAGGGCACCGGCATATCGTTTTGTATCGTCTACATTGAAAGACCTTGCACTAACAATAGCCAAGTCATTATTGGTGGCAGTTTTATCGTCTTTTGTATTGGCTTTGATCATCAACTCATTGAGTTGGCTCACACTTTCGGTAAGGCCGATATTCAAAATTACTTCTTTGCCTGCAGTCACCACCACATTTTGAATCACTTGTTCTTCATACCCCAGGTAAGTTATTTTAAGAGTTTGTCTGCCAACCGGCACGTCATTAATCCGGTAATTGCCATCTACATCCGTAGTGCCTCCCAGAATAGTTTCTTCCGTGCCAGCAATGATCACATTTACTCCGATGAGGGGAGTTTTAGCTACTTCATCTACAATTTTTCCGCGCACGGTTTGTTTCGATTGCGCGGAAACTGAAATCACGGAAAACATAGCTACCGCTATACCTGCAAAAATTTTCAACATTTGATGTCTTTTTAGTTTCATGATCGGTTATGAGTTTTTTTATAAGTCAAAGGTCGGTGTATGATGATGAGTGTGCCATTGACTCGGGTTAAGAAAGAAACGGAGATTTCTTGATTAGGATCAAGAAATGATGTGAACTGCTAAGAAATGAAGTGGTTTACTTTTTCTCAGAGATCTTTTTTGATTCATTATCTCGCAAACTTCCTGATAATTCTCATTGCTCGCTCGCGATTACCCGCCAGCTTAGTCAGGCTTTCATAATAGGTATCATCCACGATCATATATCGGTCGGCCGGTTTGGCTTCTGTCCAGCCTGATTTCACCAATTCCAGAGCTTCAGGGTTCTGCTCATGCAGCTCTAAAAGTGCTTTTTTTAGGCTAATTTTTATATCTTCTGGCAATTCTTTCTTGCAAACCACCGGCCCAAGCGGTATTGGAGGAGACTCCCAAAGCAAGTCAACTTTTACTGTATCCGCGCCAAGCTTGTAATACTCTTCGCTTCCCAAGGCAGCAATTGAATAGCCTTGCGTTAACATATTTTGTAAAGCAAGATCATGACGTTCTGCATATTGAACTTCGAGGAAAAACATTTCCGGATCATCTTCCATTAACGAGACAAGTTTTAATCGCGGAACAAGATTACCAGACGTTGAACCCGGGCTCACAAGAATGAGAACATTATCGGGGGCGCGCAAGATTCCATCTTCGATTGATGCAACACGATTGATGCGAGGCGATACAATCACACTTTTATATACAGACGCGGCCTCATCCGGAAGGTGAAGTGCCGCTGAAATTTCGTACGATGAAGTTTGTTCTTTCAACATCAAATACCCGAACGTATTCATGAAGGCAACATCCACTTCGCCTTTGTTCATCGCTTGCAGCAGCAACTGAACAGTGGGATAACTTTTTACAACCGTTTTTATTTCGGCAGTCTCACCAAAATGTCTTGCAAAAGGTTCGATGTTTGAAATGCGCAGATTATCTCCGTACTGATAGGTAGCAACAACGAGTGTTTGTTTGTTGCTCAGTGAATTTTGAGCAATTGAAAAACACGGCCACAGAACAGCAGCCAGTAAAAAGTAAATTCGGATGCGCATTATGTAAAGAAACGAACTTCAAGTTTAACCCTCAAAATAGTCTAAAAAATAACCTGCACGTAAAAAATAGCGTTGCCGCACCATCGACGCCCAGGGCAAGAGCCGAGCCTGGATCAACGGCAGCCCGGCCACGGTGGCACAGCTGCGCGAAGCCGCCGATCAGCTGCTCGACATCCACGGCCAACACGCCTGGCAGAGCCTCACCCGCCCGGCCAGCACGCGCTCGCTGCTCGACAGCCAAGCGAACATCGACGCTACCGAGCTGGCCGCCCGCTTCGCCAGCCGCAAGGCCGCCGAGCAGGCGCTGGCCCAAGCCCGCGAACGAAGCGACGAGTTGCTGCGTGAACGCGAGCGCCTGGCCTGGCAGATCACCGAGCTGGACAAGCTGGCGCCCGCCGATGGTGAATGGGCCGTGCTGACCGCCGAGCACCAGCGCTTGGCCCACGCCCAGGCGCTGATGGACGCCGCCCGCAACGCACTGGACGGCGTTGCCGACGCCGACACCAATGCCGAGACGCTGGCCCACCGCGCCATCGACCAGCTGGGCAGCGTGGCCCACCACGACCCCCGCATCGCGCCGATCCTCGACGCGCTGCACGGCGCTGTGGCGCAGTTGCAGGATGCGGCGCCAGCCCCGAACAACCAGCCAGGGTACGTACGCGTGGACAGCGTCCATCAAGGCGATCGGGACGGCGTCAAGGGCGTCTACCATATCAATACCGTAGACTGTGTGACGCCGTACGAAGGGGTCGCCACCTGCGAGCGAATTAGCGAGGCATTCCTCATCCCGGTGCTGGAAGCGCTCCTGCACAGCTTCCCCTTCGTCATCAAGGGATTTCATTCCGACAATGGTTCGGAGTACATCAACCGCCACGTCGCGCAATTGCTCAACAAGTTGCTCATCGAAGAGCACACCAAATCGCGCGCCCGGCACAGCAACGATAACGCCCAGGCTGAGTCGAAGAATGGGAGCATTGTGCGCAAGCACTTGGGCTACAGCCACATCCCGCAACGCTTTGCGAGCCTCGTCAATGCGTTCTGCCGCGATCACCTCAATCCCTATCTCAACTTCCACCGCCCCTGCCTCTTCGCCGAAATCATCACCGACGCCAAAGGCCGTCAGCGCAAGCGCTATCCCTATACGCTGATGATGACGCCGTATGAGAAGCTGAAATCGCTGCCCGGGGCAGCGCAATGCCTCAACCCAGGCATG
>JAYUHI010000160.1:0-5163 GCA_043767095.1 Bacteroidota bacterium | reverse complement strand
TGCTTGTCAGGTTGAGCTTGTCGAAACCTCTCTCTGGGTTTAAATTAGCCTTCGACAGGCTCAGGCTGACACCTGGTTCCACCTTTTTAGTCAGCCCCAGAAGGGTTGCCTGCCTGCCGAAACGGAGTGCAGGCAAGAGGGATGAGGTCAAAAAGGTGTGAGGTCAACAAAATGAAAATTTTAAAATTCGGTGGATCATCAGTGGCCAGTTCCGAAAGGGTGAAACTGGTTATTGATATCGTTAAAAGTTATAAGCCAGGTGAAATGGCCGTGGTGTTTTCTGCTTTTGGCGGAGTGACTGATCAGTTAATTCAGATCAGCGAGTTGGCATGGAAGAGTGATAGCGCCTACAAAGAAAAGCTTGGCGAAATGGAAAAGCGCCACCTCGATGCCGTGCGGGAGTTGATCAGCATTACACACCAAACGAGTATTCTCGCCCAGGTGAAATTCCAACTCAACGAACTGGACGATGTGTTGCATGGTGTGTTCCTGGTGAAAGAGCGAACCACTCGCACCTTGGATTACATTATGAGTTTTGGTGAGCGGCTCTCGGCATTTATTATCGCTGAAGCTTTTAAAGACCGCGGTATTGAAGCTGAATATCTTGACGCGCGTAACGTGGTTCGAACTGATGCCCAGTTTGGAAATGCCAGAGTTGATTTTGAAACGACCAACAAATTAATCCGCGATCATTTCAAAAATCACGATCAACTTCAGATCGTTACCGGATTCATCGCCACTTCCGAAACTGGAGAAACTACAACTCTGGGCCGCAGCGGTTCTGATTTTACAGCAGCCATTTTCGCGGGCGCCTTACACGCCACTGATCTTGAAATCTGGACTGATGTGGACGGCATGATGACGGCCGACCCGCGCCTGGTGAAAAAAGCATTCACGGTCCCCGCCATGAGTTACGAAGAAGCGATGGAGCTTTCGCATTTTGGCGCGAAGGTAATTTTTCCGGCCACCATGAAACCCGCCATGGCGCAAGGCATTCCTATTTGGATTAAGAACACATTTAATCCTACTGCCATTGGCACACTCATCAGTGCAAACCCAACAAACGGGAAACTCATCAAAGGTATTTCCAGTATGAATGGAATTAGTTTGGTGAACGTGCAAGGCAGCGGATTGATTGGCGTGGTGGGGTTTTCTATGCGCTTGTTTTCCACTCTGGCTAATGAGAAGATCAATGTGATCCTGATCAGCCAGGCATCTTCTGAACATTCGATCTGTGTGGCCATTGAAAGTTCGTCCGCTGGCAAAGCGAAAGCAGCCATCGACCGTGAGTTTCATCATGAGATACGCGATGAATTGATTGATGAAATAAAATGCACCGACAACCTGGCCATTATTGCCGTGGTGGGTGATGGAATGAAGCACCACTCTGGCTCCAGTGGAAGAATGTTTGCCGCCCTGGGCCGGAACGGTGTGAATGTGGTGGCCATTGCGCAGGGCTCAAGCGAGCGGAATATTTCTGCAGTGATTGAACAACCCGATGTGGCCAAAGCGCTGAACTCGCTGCACGAAGCATTTTTTTTATCGGATAGAAAAGTTGCGCATGTTTTTTTGGTGGGCACGGGGTTAATTGGAACCGTCCTTACCCGCCAGATGGACGAGCAGTTTGAAAAATTATCCGGTGAAAGCAAACTTGAAATAAAAATCAACGGCATAGCCAACAGCAAAAAAATGCTTTTCCATGAAGATGGTCTTGAATTAGCCGGCTCCATTTCGAAAATGAAACAGGAAGGAGAGGCGATGAACCTTTCCGATTTTGTTTCTCGCATGATTAAACTCAATCTGTCCAACAGCATTTTTGTTGATTGCACGTCCAGCGACCAGGTGGCCGATGTATATCAGGCTGTTCTCGAAGCGAACATTTCCATTGTCACGCCCAACAAGAAGGCAAATTCGGGAAATATGGCTCGCTATAAATTGTTGAAGGAGACGGCCAGAAAAAAAAGTATCCGCTTTTTATATGAAACCAATGTGGGGGCCGGCCTTCCTGTTATCAACACCTTGAACGATTTGTTGCTCAGTGGCGACCAGGTGGTGCGCGTGGAAGCGGTGCTGAGTGGTACACTCAATTTTCTCTTCAGTTCGTTTAATGAAGGAACATTGTTTTCCGAAATTGTTAAAGAAGCAAAGCAAAAAGGTTATACCGAGCCAGACCCGCGCGATGATTTAAGCGGCATGGATGTAGCCCGGAAAATTTTAATCCTCTCCCGTGAGACTGGCCTTGAATTGGAACTCAATGATGTGACTGTTGAAAATTTAGTACCGCAGGATTGCCGAAGCGGATCGATAGATGATTTCTTTTCGAATCTCAAAAAACATGACAACGAATTCGAAAAACTCCGGGCTTCGGCAGCAGCCAGGGATGAGAAGCTTCGCTACATGGCTGTGCTGGAAAACGAAAAAGTAAAAGTTGGATTAACCTCAGTTGGACGGGAGCATCCGTTTTATAGCTTGTCGGGAAGCGATAATATTATTTTACTCACCACGAGCAGATATCGTGACAGACCGATGGTAATCCGCGGCCCCGGTGCCGGTGCAGAAGTTACAGCCGCTGGCGTGTTTGCCGATATTATCAGGATTGGACATTACGTAAATTAGTTGGTAGTTGTTCGTTGGTAGTTGTTCGCTCATGTTCGTAGGGTGATGAAAAATACTCGAATGAAAATAGATATGAATTCGGCAGAAGGAGAGAATAACGGAGTACTTCCAGCAACGAGCCGCGAACAACTACCAACTGATAACCAACTACTAATCTCCGCTTTCGCTCCGGCAACTGTTGCCAATGTGGTTTGTGGTTTTGATGTTTTTGGTTTTGCCGTGGAGAATCCGGGAGATGTGGTTCATGCCCGGTGGAGTGACAAACCTGGCGTTACCATTACAAACATCGAAAAAGATGGAGGCCTCCTCCCTCGCGACAGCGAAAAGAATACAGCAGGCGTGGCCGCGATTCAACTATTGAAAGCCGCGGGAATTCAACAAGGAGTTGAAATTGAATTGGTGAAAAATCTTCCCCTGGGCAGCGGCATGGGGTCCAGTGCATCCAGTGCGGTGGCCTCGGTGGTGGCGGTTAATCAATTGGCTGGAAATCCATTTCAGAAAAAAGAATTGCTTCCATTTGTTATGGAGGCGGAGCGCATCGCATGTGGATCTGCTCATGCCGATAACGTTGCACCTTCTTTACTCGGTGGTTTTATTTTGGTGAGAAGTTATCATCCGCTCGATATTGTGACAATTCCTTTTCCGGAATACCTGATCTGTGTTTTGGTGCATCCGCACATCGAACTAAAAACAAAAGATGCGCGACAGTTGCTGAAACCAACCTTGCTCCTGCGCGATGCGGTTCAACAATGGGGCAACACGGCCGGGATGGTGGCAGGATTAATGAAGCAGGATGATGAATTGATTGCGCGGTCGATGGTTGATTTGGTAGCAGAGCCTGCGCGTTCCATGCTTATTCCTGGATATGATGAAGTGAAACGCGCAGCGAAGGAAGCGGGCTCTTTAGGTTGTGGTATTTCCGGATCGGGCCCCACCATGTTTGCCTTGTGTACGAAGGCCTCAGTGTCCGACCATGTCGGCAAGGCCATGATGCAAGTTTTCGAAAAAGCAGGCCTCAACAGTGAAATGTATATTTCAAAATTGAATCATGAAGGAGCGAGGGTAATTGGTAGTTGGTAGTTGGTGGTTGGTAATCAGTAACCACTTTGTCGGTGCCTGAAATAGGTTGACCAAAAATAGGTAGAAATTTAAAGGTCAACTAAGCAAAAAATGAAAAGAAAAGAGAGGCAAACACGCACATTCAGTGAAGAGTTAAGGCGAAAGATTGTTAAGGATATTGAACAAGGAAAAGCCAGCATTGCCCAAGTATGTCGGGAATATTCCGTTAGCACAGGGGGTGTTTACAAATGGCTTCATAAATACTCAAGCTATTTACAGAAGGGGGTAAAGCTGGTAGTTGAGTTGACCAGTGAAGGCTATCGGAGCAAAGAACTAGAGAAGAAAGTCAAGGAGTTGGAGGCGGTGGTTGGGCGCAAGCAAATGGAGATTGATTTTCAGAACAAGCTCATTGAACTGGCCGATGCCGAACTGGGCATAGACATTAAAAAAAAGTTGTACACCAAACCCTCAACTGGTTCCGGTGCGAACAAAAACCAAAGCGGTATAAAATGAGAGCGATGCATCAAATGACAGGGATAAGCAGACAGGCGTTGCATCAATATAACCACCAGCAAGCATGGCTCCTGAACCAGGAAGAATTGCTGCGCGAACAGGCCTTGGCCATCCGGGAAAGGCATCCGCACATGGGCTGCCGCACGATGTATGATTTGATGGAAGACATTGAGCTTGGCCGCGACCGGTGTGAACAGATATTGCTGGCCAACGGCTTTTATGTGAAACGGCCTGTGAATTACCTGAAGACTACCCTGCCACAGCGTATTTTTCAGTTCCCTAACCTGATCAAAGGCCTCACCATAAAGGCAGTCAATGAGTTATGGCAGACCGACATTACCTATTTCCATGCCGTTGGGGGCCAGGTATTCTATATGGTTTTCATCATTGATGTATACAGCCGCAGGATTGTTGGCCATTGTGCACACCGTCACATGAGGGCCGAAGCGAACTTGGTCTGTTTAAGGCGGGCCATGTCTTTGCGCAACGGTTATGACCTGGGCAAACTCATCCACCACTCGGACCGTGGCGGGCAGTTCATTGACCAAAGATACCGGGAAGCATTGGCACAAAAAGGCATCCGCATGAGCATGTGTGAGCAACCCTGGGAGAACGCCTACACCGAACGCGTCAACGGCACCATCAAGAACGGTTACCTCATGGGGAAGAAAATAGAAACCCTGGGGCAACTCACCAGAGCATTGAACAAAGCCGTGTGGGCTTACAATGAAGAAAAGCCCCACCGCAACCTTCCCCATCGGATGAGCCCCGTGCAGTTTGAAAATTATTTAAAGGAAGCACCCGTCAACAACCATCCAACCTTTAACCCAGATTGCAGTTATCCGCTCAGAAATAGCTGTGTGTTAGGTGGTTCTGTTTTTTTCGGGTTCCGGTTTGTGTACTACGGATTTTCGTTTGACGAAGGGTTGGTGTTTGGTTTGAAGAATGCTGTAAATCCTTTTGAGGTTCTCGTTA
>JAYUHI010000159.1:0-5189 GCA_043767095.1 Bacteroidota bacterium | reverse complement strand
TTTGACCTCCTTCGAAAACTGGTGGATGGCCTTGCCAACCTGGGCAGTGCTTCGGCAAAAAGAATGTAACCATGTTCTTTATCCTGTCAAAAACCGTAAGCTACTTATTCCATCCGTTATCGATTATTTTTATCCTGATAATCGTATCCTTCTTCCTGAAGCCCTTTATATGGAAGATGAGGCTGCGCTACCTGGCTATCGGATTGATGGTTCTCTTTACAAACGATTTTATTACCAACGAAGTCATTAGATTGTACGAAACACCAGTCACGGCCCTATCTGAAATCCAAAAACAATATGAATGGGGCATAGTGCTCACAGGCGTCACCTCTACCAACAAAGTTTTAAAAGACCGGATTTATGTTACTTCCTCACCAGACCGGGTAAACCACAGTTTTCTGCTCTATAAAAAAAAAGTGATCAAAAAAATCCTGATCTCCGGTGGCAGCGGTCAATTGCTTGATCCCACATATAGCGAAGCAAACGAACTCTATTCCATGTATGTGTTGATGGGTGTTGACACAGCAGATATATTAATTGAAGGGGAATCCCGAAATACACATGAATCTGCTGTGGCCGTAAAGAAAATCCTGGACGGCATCACTCAACCTGAGAATTGTTTGCTTATAACATCCGGCTACCACATGCCGCGCTCCAAAGCATGTTTTAAAAAAGCAGGCTGGAATTGTGATGTATTCGCAACTGACATCCGGTTTCATGAGCGCGAGTTCACGCCCGATGCATGGCTTTTGCCCAAATCGGAAGCTATTAACACCTGGAACGCCCTGTTTAAAGAATGGCTTGGCCTGGTGGCATATTGGGTGAGCGGTTATGTGTGATAAAATTTTTAGTTCTTCAACACCTCGCACTCCCATCACCAATAAGTATTAATATTGCCGCAACATTTCGTAATGAAGGATAACTATCTGCCCCAGGCTCTTTACTGGTTCACCTATTCCATACTTGCCCTGTTTGTTCTCTCCGTTATCCCACCGTTCACCGTTGGCAGTTTCACCTATAAACAAATTAATCTCCTGGCCGACATTGAACCGGAAATGATTATTCAACAACCCGATTCCTTAGTTGATTCTCTTGACGTTATTACTCCAATTGTTAAGCATAGATCAGACACTTGCCGGAAAGGGGTTACCTGTATTGAAGACTTTAGCGCAGAAGGCAATGCGATGGAAGCCTTCGTAAAAAGTTTAGGGCAGGTTCAAACCAAACCGGTTCGCATTGCTTTTTTTGGCGATAGTTTCATTGAAGGCGATATCATGACATCAAGTCTTCGCGATACTCTTCAACGGGTGTTTGGAGGGCGTGGTGTTGGGTACGTGCCAATCACTTCGGAAGTGGCGCAGTTCCGCACCACCATCAAACATTCCTTCAGCAACTGGAAAACATATTCGATTGTAGAAAAATTCGATGAAGAACCCCGGTTTGGCATCGGGGGATTTTGTTTTGAACCGGAAGATGGAAACTTGGTTGAGTTCAGCTTGGGCTATGGGGCATGGTTGAACAGGTTAAGCCTTTTTTATTCGGGCAGCGCTCCAAGAAATCTGAGCTATCTGATCCGGGACACCGTTACGGTTGACACTGTTTTATATCCATCTACTTCACTTACCAGAATTGATTTGACTAACCTCCGGTCGAAATCCATCCTGATTAAGATTGCCCAATCCGACAGCCTGCAATTTTTTGGTGCCAGTGTAGAAGACAACTCCGGAATTTATGTTGACAACCTGGCGGTGAGAGGAAATTCGGGTATAGCGCTTTCGCGGATATCGAGCTATATGCTCCGCGAAACCAACCGGGTGAGGCCGTACCGCCTGGTGATTCTTCAATTTGGATTAAACGTAGTGAGTGAAACCGACAGCATTCAATATTCGGGTTACACGGAAAGCATGATTAGGGTGGTGAACAAATTCAAGGAATCGTTTACCGATTGCAGTATTTTGGTGGTGAGTGTGAGCGACCGAAGCAGTAATCAAAATGGAAGTTTCAAAACCATTCCCGGAATCTTAGCCATGCGACAGGCTCAAAGGTTAATAGCAAAAAAAACTGGAGTTGCCTTTTGGGATTTATTTGCGGCCATGGGTGGAGAAAACAGTATGCCCAAATTTGTGAACGCCAAACCCGCTATGGCCGCTAAAGATTACACCCATTTAAATTTCAAAGGAGGCAAGTTTGTGGCCAGGCGATTATCAGACGCATTACTTTATGAGCAGGAAAAATATGTTAAATCACCGACTGCTTTTTAGCTTTTACCTGCTTTCAACAGGCCTGGCTTTTGGGCAAGACAGTGTCCGCGTTTCGATTGCGAACGATTTGGGATTGGTTGACTATTCACAGAATGTAATTATCAATCCCACATCCCTTGATCCATTTTTCAAAAAGCTAATCGAATTAAAAAAATCTCAAAAAGGCACAGTAAATATTCTTCACATTGGTGATTCGCACATCCAGGCCGATTACCTCACGCACCAAGTCAGGCAGAATTTTCAACGGGAATTCGGAAATGCAGGTCGTGGCTTTATTGTGCCAGCTAAAGTTGCACAAACCAACGAACCGGCCAATTACGTAACGCAATCTGAAAACAAGTGGGAATCGAAGCGGGTTGTTTTTCCTGATCAGCCACTGCCCATTGGGCTTGGCGGTATTACCATCCGGTCACAAGATGAAAACGCTGCATTGAAAATTACTTTGAAGAGCTATCCTGATTTGAATTATGGTTTTAACCGAGTCACCGCCTTCTTTCAGAAAGAGCCGAGAAGTTATCATGCTGCTTTGAAAGATTCTGTGGGACAGGACTTGGCGTTCATTGGGAATTTTTCTTTTTCATTAGAAAAAAATTCAGCCACGGTGGCGCTTCCCTATTTCACGAACAGCATTTCATTCAACGCCAATAAATCCCTTCCTGATCAGGACAGGATCACGTATTTCGGATTTAGTTTCGAAAACGGGAACCCTGGAATTCTATATCACGCCATTGGTGTTAACGGTGCGAAGTTCAAGCATTTCCTGGCGGCCGATTACTTTGCCGAACAATCCAAAACGCTCAATCCTGATTTAATTATTTTGGCTTTGGGAACAAACGAAGCGCTCGACCACCCTTACTCCGATCCCAAGTTTCAGGAATATGTTGACGGGCTTATCCAAAAACTAAGGTCACAAAACCCCGATGCTTTATTTCTCATCTCAATCCCAGCGGATAGTTTTAAAAAGAAAACCAAGAAAAACCCAGGCGTAACTGCCATTCGAAAAAAGCTCATGGAGTATGTCCAGGAAAACAAACTGGCTTGCTTTGACCTTTACGAAGCCGGTGGTGGAAACCATTCGGCCAATAAATGGAGAAAAGCTGAACTGCTAAGGGAAGATGGAGTTCACTTCACTCGCCAGGGTTACGAACTGCAGGGGAACATGTTTTACCTGGCCCTCATGAATGCTTACAATCAATATGTTTCCCATAGAAGCAAGTAAATTCTTTAGCCAGTTCTTGTACAACCAGGATGAACCGTTGATCTTCAACAGTGGTTTTTTTCTCTTTCTATTTCCTGTTTTTCTTATTTTCTATTTTTTATTAGCCAAAACCCACCGTCCCAAACTCACATTCGTCACAATTTTCTCTCTATACTTCTATTATAAATCAAGCGGCATTTATTTTTTGATCCTGATTGCGTCAACGGTTGTTGATTACACACTTGCCAATTTTATTTTCCAAGCCTCCACAAAAAACAAAAAACTCGTCCTTCTGATTTTCAGCCTGGTAGTCAACCTCGGCTTACTCGGTTACTTTAAATACACGAACTTTCTCTTTGAGATATTTACATCTGTATCAGGCGGAGAGTTTAAACCTATGGATATTTTTCTTCCCGTTGGCGTTTCATTCTTTACTTTCCAATCGCTTAGCTACACGTTAGATATTTATCGGGGCACATTAAAACCGGTTGGCAACATTCTCGACTACGCGTTCTTTGTCTCATTCTTTCCGCAATTAGTAGCAGGCCCAATCGTGAGGGCTTCGGAGTTTCTGCCTCAAATTTACAAGCCAACCATCGTCACAAAAGAAATGTTTGGCCGGGGTGTATTTTTAATCTGCACGGGCTTATTTAAAAAGGCCATCATCTCCAATTACATCAGTCTCAATTTCGTTGACCGGATTTTTGACTCTCCTACCCTTTATACAGGTCTTGAAAATTTATTTGGTGTTTATGGATATGCGTTGCAAATCTATTGCGACTTCTCCGGCTACAGCGATATGGCCATCGGCATTGCCTTACTTCTCGGTTTTCATTTCTGTTTAAATTTCGATTCACCTTATCAATCAAAAAACATTACGGAATTCTGGAGGCGGTGGCACATGTCGCTTTCAACCTGGCTTCGCGATTATCTCTATTTTTCGTTGGGCGGAAACCGAAAGGGAAAAATCAGAACCTACATAAACCTCATGCTCACCATGCTCATAGGAGGACTTTGGCATGGAGCCTCTTTCCGTTTCATTCTTTGGGGAGGATTGCATGGAGTGGCGTTAGCTATCCATAAAGCATTCTCAACCCTTCCATTAAAACCAATTCCGGTTAAATGGAATGGCGTTATCAATATTTTAGGAATTTTGCTAACCTTCCACTTTGTCTGTTTTTGTTGGATTTTTTTCCGCTCACCCGATATGGCAACAGCGGGACAAGTGATCACTCAAATCTTCAGCCACTTCTCCCCTCAGGTATTCTTTGAATTCGTATCTGGGTATAAAATTGTTTTAATGTTGATGGTGATTGGGTATGGGCTCCACTTCATTCCCAAGTCCATCGAAATTAAAACAGAGGAGGTTGTGACGAATATGCCATTGGCTCTTAAAACGGTTTTGCTGGTATCAATGATTGTGCTGGTGATCCAAACCAAATCAGCTGGGATACAGCCATTTATTTATTTTCAGTTTTGAGCAAGATTTCCAACCTTCGAAAGGTTGGAAACCTTCAACGATAACTCGAAACAACTGACCCTTATTTTAACAAGGTTTATCATCCCCAACTTCTTCGTATTTTTCGCCCATGCACGAGTTGACCCTCACCATCCAACCTAACAAAAAAATTTATTTCGCCTCCGATTTTCATTTTGGAGCACCCGATCACTCCATTAGTCTTGCTCGCGAGAAGAAAGTTGTCGCCTGGCTGGACTCCATCAAGCATGAT
>JAYUHI010000158.1:0-5196 GCA_043767095.1 Bacteroidota bacterium | reverse complement strand
TCTCAGGCTTAGGCGAAATGACTTCGCAAAATCATGGTTTTGCCGTGAGCAATGAAGGACTTGACCAACATCCTGAAATAGAATTAACGCATGTGCACCTCAATGACAACACGGTGATGGGCATCCGGCTGAAAAATAAAAACGCCTTCTCGGTACAATATCACCCTGAAGCTTCGCCTGGTCCACATGATTCAAGATATTTGTTTGACCAGTTTGTTGAAATGATAAAATTTAAGAGTTAAGATTTTTGATTTAAGATTTTAGAAGTGGACAAGATTCAACTGAATAACAGAACCAAGGCTTTTGCTGTCAGGGTATTTAGAATGATTGATAGATTTCCCAAAACCAAGTCATCCGATGTTGTGGCTTATCAACTCCTGAGAGCTGCCTCTTCGGTAGCGGCTAACTATAGAGCTGTTAATAGGGCGAAGTCAAAAGCTGACTTCATCAATAAAATGAGTATTGTGCTGGAGGAGGCAGATGAATGTAACTTCTGGTTAAACTTTTTGAATGAAATTGAAATATTGAAGAAAGATGCTGAGGTTGAATCGCTAACAGATGAGTCAAACCAGCTTTCAGCGATTTTTGCAGCAGCGTTAAAAACATTGAAATCGTCCAAATCTTAATTCTCAAATCTTAATTCTCAAATCTAAAATAACCACCATGAGTCTAATCGAAACCATCCACGCCCGCCAAATCTTAGACAGCCGTGGCAATCCAACCATTGAAGTTGATGTGATTACCGAAGGCGGTGCCTTTGGCCGGGCTGCTGTTCCATCGGGCGCAAGCACCGGCACCCACGAAGCGGTTGAACTTCGCGATGGCGACAAGAAAAACTATATGGGTAAAGGGGTGTTGAAAGCGGTGAACAATGTCAACACTAAAATTGCTGAGGAGATTGTCGGCTTTCCAGTTTACGAACAAAACCTGATCGATAAAATCATGATTGAGTTGGATGGCACGCCCAATAAAGGTAAGCTTGGCGCCAATGCCATTCTCGGTGTTTCCCTGGCCGTTGCGAGAGCGGCTGCCATGGATGCTGGTCAGCCCCTGTATCGTTATGTAGGTGGCGTGAGTGCTAACACCCTGCCCGTGCCGATGATGAACATTTTAAACGGAGGCAGTCATGCCGATAACTCCATCGACTTCCAGGAGTTTATGGTGATGCCTGTCGGGGCCGATACTTTTTCTGAAGCATTGCAAATAGGTGCGGAAATTTTTCATACCCTTAAAAAAGTTTTACATGACAAAGGACTTTCCACTAATGTGGGAGATGAGGGCGGGTTTGCCCCCAACATCAAATCCAATGAAGACGCAATTGAAATTGTGCTAAAGGCAATTGAACAGGCAGGGTATAAACCAGGCTCAGATGTATTTATTGCTCTCGACCCGGCAGCCTCAGAATTTTATGACAGCAAAACAAAAACATATCATTTCAAAAAATCGTCAGGCAAAAAACTAAAGCCACTTGAAATGGCCGCCTATTGGACTAACTGGACTAAGAAATATCCCATCATTTCAATTGAAGATGGCCTTGCCGAAGATGATTGGACCGGATGGAAAGCCCTGACGGACAGCGTTGGAAAGAAAATACAGTTGGTGGGCGATGATCTGTTTGTTACCAATGTTAACCGCCTGCAAGACGGAATCAACAAAGGCGTGGCCAATGCCATCCTGATAAAAGTAAACCAGATCGGGTCGCTTTCAGAAACCATTGCCGCTGTAAACCTGGCCAGGCAGAATTCTTACAAGAGCATTATGTCACACCGTTCGGGTGAGACCGAGGATAACACGATTGCTGATTTGGCCGTAGCCCTGAATACGGGACAAATTAAAACCGGATCGGCTTCCCGATCGGACCGGATGGCTAAATACAACCAGTTGCTTCGCATTGAAGAGGAGTTGGGAGAGACGGCAGTGTTCCCCGGAAAGAAGTTTTGACAGGTGATGACCACAGTCCACAGTCAACGATCAACTGTCGACAGTGGACTTTAATTACTTTTCTACTATCTTCGTAGCATTATTTTTTAAACTATGTTCAGAAGACTTCCACGGGCATTCAGAAATTTTTATGTTTTAGGGATTCTTTTCTTTGCAACCTGGATGCTGTTTTTTGACTCCAATGATTGGATCAGCCGTTACAACCTGGGCACCAAACTCCGGGAATTAGAAAACGAAAAGGAATACTATCTCGAAAAAATTGAAGAAGTTAAGCAGGATCAAAAGGAGTTGATGGGTAACAAAGAGTTGTTAGAGAAATTTGCCCGAGAGAAATATTTGATGAAGAAAGAGAGTGAGGATATTTTTATTATTGAGGAGAAAAAATAATACGTATCATGAAGCAGCTTAAAATCGTAATACTTGTCTGGTCGGTTCTCTTATCTGTTCAGGCATTTGGTCAACGGGAAGTTGACGATAAGTCCAGTTGGATGGATCGCGTTTATTTTGGAGGAGGAGGCGGCTTAAGCGGGGGAACAAACCAATTCGGCTCGAAATATTTTTATTTTTCAGTGTCGCCAGTAGTTGGTTATATGATTACCTCACAGTTATCGGCAGGAACCGCCATAGTTTATCAGCGAACCAATTTTCCTGATGATAATTTCAGCTATACGCAGTATGGTTTAATGCCTTTTGTGCGCTATAATTTCAACGAACTTTTTATTACAGCTGAGTACAACTATATAAACCTTCCTGACCTAAGCTACAATAATGGTGTTTATGATGATTCAAAGAGGATGTATCGCTCCAGAATGTTGTTTGGCGCGGGCTATTCTCAGCCCCTCGGTGGACGCACAAGAGTCAATGCCGTGGCCATGTATGATGTGCTCTATCAAAAACCATCCGTATTTCTTTCTCCCTGGGTTTTCAGGGTTTTTTTTTCGTTCTAGTATTCCCTATTTGGAGGTCAGGGGATCGGAAATGCTACACCCATCTTAGCACCCAACCGGGATAAATCTTCTGCTACTTTTTCGTTTAACGGAATTCCTTTTTCCTTTCGCTCTTTTTCAAATTCCCTTTCGGGATCACCCGGAATAATCAGTTTGTCTTCACCTTCAACAGTTTTCGCCTGGCGGAAACGACTTATCCAATTATCCATGTGATTTTTAAATTCCTGCGCAGGGCGGAACGCATCAATTCGCATAGCTCCAAAAAAATGCCCGATGCCATCGCCAACCGGATCAGCAGGTGGCGAAAGAAAACTCACGAAAGGCGGAACCCACGGGCCATAATTTGCCCCTGACAAAACCGCTGAAAAAATATCCACCCATGCTCCCAGACAAAATCCTTTATGACTTCCATGTTCACGATCGCTTCCAAGAGGAATTAATGCACCACCTGATTTTAATTCATCGGGGTTAGTGGAGGGCTTGCCTTCTTTTGTTTGAATCCAACCCAATGGTGCCTCTTGATTTTTTCGTTGTAATATTTCAAGTTTTCCATTGGCCGCAGTTGTTGTGGCGAAGTCTGCCACGAAAGGCGGTTGTTTATCAGCCGGAATGGCCACACAAATTGGATTCGTTCCCAGTAATCGCTCCACTGAAAATGTTGGCGCCACCAGAGGGCTTGCATTGGTCATGGCCATGCCGATCATGTCATGTTCCAGCGCCATCATAGCATGCGATGCCGCGATTCCAAAATGGTTCGAACCCTTCACGGCTACCCAACCGGTGCCGCAGGTTTTCGCTTTTTGAATAGCGATTTCCATGGCGCGGGGAGCCACCACTAATCCCAATCCACTGTCGCCATCCACAACAGCCGTGCTGGGTGTTTCATGCACAATTTTGATGTTAGGTTTGCTGTTCACCCGTTTGGCTTCCCACAGCCTCACGTAACCGCTGAGGCGGGCCACACCATGCGAATCAATCCCCCTAAGGTCGGCACTCACCAGGACTTCTGTTGCTTTTGCCGCCTCTATGGCCGGGCAGCCTATTTTCAGAAAAATTTGTTCAGCGAATTGCCGGAGTGGGTTCAGTTGGATAATGATTTCAGCCATGAGGTTGATTGAATGGTTTATTTTTATGGCAATATCCCAATTTTTTAAGTTGGAATTATGGAAATTGCTATGCCCTTTCATCTTACCTTCAAAAATCGTTTTATGAAAAAAATAACCCTTTTTGCCTGTTTGTTCTTGTCGATGGTGATGTCGAATGCGCAAACAGAAAAATCCACAGAATCAAAAATCAGTTCGGTTACCGTTTTCCTGAGCAAAGCCCAGGTAAACCGCTCCGTAAAAACCAAAGTGGAAGAAGGCAAAACAACTTTAGTGATTGGCGGCCTTTCTCCCCAACTGGACCCGCAAAGCATTCAGGTGGGAGGCAAAGGTAGGTTCACCATCATGGGCACCGGCCATCGCATCAATTATCTGAATGAATTCAACAAGCCAAAGAGGCTGATGGTGTTGCAGGATTCCCTTGACTTACTCAAAAGTTTAATTGCAAATGAAACCAGCCAGAAAGAGGTACTCAATCGCGAAGAGCAAATGATTTTAGCCAATCAAAAAATATCGGGCGCCAACCAAAATCTTACCGTTGCCGAACTGAAATCTATGGCTGATTTCTTCCGTGCCCGCCTGGGCGAGCTGGTATCCTCGAAAATGAAAACTGATGATAAGGTTAGAATGCTGAACGAGAAATCCACCAAAATCCAAAAGCAAATCAACGAACAGCGCGATGTATATAATCGCAACACGAGTGAGATTTTAGTTACCGTTCAGGCAGATGCCAGTACCTCAGTTGATTTGGAATTGAATTATGTGGTGGCCAATGCTGGGTGGGCGCCCGTTTATGATTTGCGTGCCGTTGATACCAAAAGTCCGATCCAACTGGCATATAAAGCGAGTGTGTTTCAAGCCACTGGTGAAGAATGGCAAAATGTTCACCTCGTACTTTCTACGGCCAATCCAAATCTTGGTGGCTTGAAGCCTGAGTTGGCCGCTTGGTATTTGGAGTTTTATCAGCCGATTAGAACGGCAAGATATCGCAACGACCCAATGAAAAAATCTGCACCTTCAGCTATGCGTTCATCTGCTGGTGCCGCAGAGGTTGCAGAAGTTCCCGATGAAGAAATTGTCGCTGAGAGTCTTTCTGATTATGTAACTACCGTGGAGACTTCTCTCAACGTAGAGTTCGATATCTCCATTCCACAAACTGTACTCTCTTCTGCTAAGCCCACCGTGGTGGATGTAAAGAGTTCGAG
>JAYUHI010000157.1:0-5202 GCA_043767095.1 Bacteroidota bacterium | reverse complement strand
ATTTCAGGTGCAGGATTTCCGAACGAATGATTACCTGCCGGTTGATAAAGAATTGAGCAATGAAATTCAATACATATTGAACCAGGCGCTGGAACTTTGCATGGAAACTCTGGAACGCGAAAAAGAATTACTGCTTCAGCTTGCCAATTTTCTAAGCGATAATAGAGTGTTAAAGAAAAGTGAAATCAAAACATTGGTTGAGCAATACTCAGCGCTCAACCCCGAAACGGATGAGGCCACCATTCAAACCAAATATTTTCGTGAACACCTGAAGCAAATGGTGAGCGGGCTGGATAACATGAAATTGAAAAGCGCTTGAGAAATAATATCCATTTCCTTATCTCCGCAACCCTTGTGGTTGCCTATCAGCAAGGCTCCAGTTCTTTGCTTCAGAGAAAATTAGGCATTGGTTATAACCAGGCAGGAGAAATAATGGATCAACTGGAGATGAAGGGAATCGTGGGGCCATTCAGGGGCAGTGAGGGAAGGGTTGTAAACATTACAGATTTGAGGAGCCTGGAAAAATTCCTTTCCAAAAAAAAGATCAGCTTTTGATGTAACAACCAAATATAGAAACACTTATTATTCTGTTGGCCAAATGCAATGCTAAAGCAAAGTCTAAAAAACATTATTGACATTGTAATTCCTGATGCAGGAGCACGAAACACTTATAAAAAATGGCTTGATGATAATATTGATTATTCAGTTTCCGTCCATGACGATTTCTTTAACTTGTTAACGTTGCAATATTTAAAGCCTCTCAGCCAACCGATTGAAAATAAAAGCCTTTTGGCATTACTGAATAGTCTGCTGATGACTTATAAGATTAGCGGGTTTGAAAAACTTCTTAGCGAAAAACCAAATGCTTCCAAAAAAAAGAATCAACTTCATAGTTACATTGATCCTCTTGAGGAAATGGGCTTAATTGTGTACGCGCTAAAAAACAAGTCAAGGGTAGTCATTGGAGTTATTGAAAAAGAAAAAATAAACGTACTGAAAGTTTTGTGTGAGGATGTGGGGATTGGAGCTATGAGACTATCTGATTTTTGACGGTAATAGACTTTTGATTAAAGGATAAATCCGATTTTAAGAAAACAATATCATGATGGAAAAAATAATAATTTCAATTGGATGGGATGTTGGTGGATGGCAGGGCGATAATAATGCCTTTTGTATCTGTGAACTTGAAGGTGACAGAATCTCCATAAAATCACCTTGTGTTATCAAACCGAAAGAAAAACTATTCGATAATCTCAATAATATTCCAAGCTTTTTGCAAGATGAAATTAATGCTCATCCCGACTCAAAAATAATATTGGCTGTTGATTCGCCTCTTGGCTTTCCTGTTCAATTTAGTGAGTTAATAATAAATTCTGACCATAGATTCAGTGATTTGAAAAAAGCTTATTCTAATTATGCATTTAGAGCAACTGACATTTACATAACAGAGAAAGTATTCGAGTCAAAAACATCCTTATCTCCATCATTTAGTTACCTTACTAATAATGTTACGGTTGCAATCAATATGGTTAGACTATTAAAGTCAGGGTTAAATAAATTTAAAGCTTATCCTTTTGATGTGCAGGAAGAAGGTGATTTACATTCTATTATCGAAGTATATCCTGCTGCCACTTTGATAGCGAATAAAATTAGAATTGAAAAATATAAAGGAACTAGTGAAGATAGTAAAAAGAGGAGAGAAGAAATTTTGGATGATTTAAATAGAAGTAATGAGTACCCATTTGATATTGAACAAGCAAAAGAAAGAGGATTAACAAAAATAGAACATCACTTTGATGCCTTTATTTGCTGTCTTGCAGCATATGATTTTTTATTCAAACCACGTGTTGAGCCTGAAGGTGATATTGCAAAAAAAGAAGGCTGGATTTGGGCAAAAAAGAAACTGTGAATAAAAAAGTTGACGTACAATGCCTCTCCACTCCACCCTCAAGCGCTACTTCCTCATTCTCGAAAAACTCAGGGGCGATAAAAAACCCACTTTCAAATCCATTAAAAACTATCTGGATGATTTTGATTTGAATATTTCGCACCGCACACTTCAGCGTGATATTGAGCAGATACGCAATGAATTTGGCATTGAAATTTCCTACAACCGCGAGAAAGGTTTTTATGTTATTGATGAGGCCGCCAGCTATAGCCTGAAAGCATTCATGGCCTTCATGGAAATGAACATGACTGCCGACCTGATCCGCCAAAGCCTGAAAGAACAGAAACTTCTTCTCAAACATTTACAGTTTGAGCCCGTAGATTTTCTGCGAGGCCATGAAAACCTGAAAACCCTTATTGACGCTATCTCGCAAAGGAGGTGGGTTTCTTTCCGTCACGAGAATTTTGGCACCAATACTACAAGAGGGTACAAGGTTATGCCAGGGTTTTTAAGGCGCTACCAAAACCGGTGGTATTTAATCGCCCAAAATAAAACTAATCATATCACATTTGGCATTGAACGGATCAGTGAGCTGAAACTGCTTCCCGAAAAATTCAAAGACACAGACATCCGCTACCCGGAAAAAATTGACTCCGTCATTGGCCTCAACTATTCCGGTGGAGATGTACAAAAAATAGTTATTCAGGCCGATGCCGTGCAATCAAAATTTTTATTATCGCTGCCATTGCACCCATCACAAACACGGATCAAAGAAACAAAAGACTATTCTGTATTTGAATACCGGCTGATCCCAAATCTTGAGCTTATGCAAGCAATTCTAAGAATGGGCGAACAAGTAAAGGTTTTGGACCCTCAATCCCTGGTTGATGAAATCAGGAATTCATTGCGGGAAAGTCTTCGTCAATACCAGTATTTCCAGTCAGAGTTCTAAGGGCTTAGACTATTCCTTTTTACTAACCTGTCTTCCAATTTCATAACACGAAAACAGCCAAAATCACGCGTTCAGCTTTCACATTTGCCAATGCCCCAAATCCATATACCTTTGCGCGGCAAATAATCAATCCTAAATTATTTGCCATGCCCCTCGACTCCTCCAAATTTCTTTTCGAAGCCTTAACGTACGATGATGTTCTGCTGGTGCCGGCCTACTCCGAAGTATTGCCGCGCGATACAGACACCTCCTGCTTCTTAACATCCAACATTAAACTCAACATCCCTGTTGTGTCGGCTGCCATGGACACGGTAACGGAAGCCGAACTCGCCATCAGCATGGCGCTTGAAGGCGGGTTGGGGTTCATCCACAAAAGCATGACCATTGATCAACAGGCCGAGCAAGTGCGAAGAGTAAAACGATCGCAGAGCGGCATGATCCTCGATCCTATTACTTTACGAATCAATTCAGTGGTGCGCGATGCGGAGAAAATAATGCGCGAGTACAAAATCGGGGGCATACCGGTGGTGAATGAAAATGGTAAGCTGGCCGGTATCATTACCAATCGCGATTTGCGTTTTCATAAAAACATGAACACGCCCATCCGCGATATCATGACCAAAGAAAATCTGATCACTGCCCCGGAAGATATTACTCTTCAAACCGCGGAAGGAATACTTCAGGAACATCGAATTGAAAAACTTCCCATCGTTAATAAAAAAGGAAAATTGGTTGGGCTCATCACCTACAAAGACATCCTCAAGAAAAAAAACAAACCCAATGCCTGTCAGGATAAATACGGACGGCTGCGGGCTGGTGCTGCGGTTGGCGTTACACCCGATATTCTGGAAAGAATTGAAGCCTTGGTGCATTCGGGCGTTGATGTCATCAGCATTGACACAGCCCATGGTCATTCCAAAGGCGTGATGGATGCCGCGAAACGAACCAAGAAAAAATTTCCTGAGCTCGATATGATAATCGGAAACATTGCCACGGGCGAAGCGGCTGCTGCCCTGGCCAAGATTGGTGCCGATGCAATTAAAGTGGGTGTAGGGCCGGGCAGCATTTGTACCACAAGAGTGGTGGCTGGCGTTGGCCTGCCTCAGCTCTCTGCGGTGTATGAATCAGCGAAAGCCGTGAAAGGAACAGACACAAAAATCATTGCCGATGGCGGCATCCGTTTCTCGGGAGATATAGTGAAAGCCATTGCAGCCGGGGCAGATTGTGTAATGATTGGTTCATTGCTGGCAGGAACAGAAGAGGCTCCAGGCGAACTCATCATTTACGAAGGACGCAGGTTTAAATCATATCGCGGCATGGGTTCTGTCGAAGCCATGGAGACTGGTTCCAGGGATCGCTACTTCCAGGACGTTGAAGACGATATTAAAAAATTAGTCCCCGAAGGAATCTCCGGACGGGTGCCATTCAAAGGATCAGTATCCGAAGTATTGTATCAACTTGTGGGTGGCTTGCGGGCCGGCATGGGTTATTGCGGAAGCAAGAATATTGAAAAACTCAAGCAGGCTAAGTTTGTAAAGATTACCGCTGCTGGAGTTCAGGAGAGCCACCCTCATGATATTGCCATCACCAGAGAAGCGCCTAATTATAGTAGAAAGTAGATAACTACAGTGGCGTGTATTTAAACCGGATCGCGGTACGAGTCCTGGCGCAGCCAGGACTCGACCGCGATGACTCTTCGAAAGGAGAGGCCTCCGTCCTGGACACAACCACGATCCCGTGCAGTCGAAGTGGTTTCATTGTTACATTTGTGCGTGGTTAAACCGGATCATTACAACCAATTCGACTGGTGGCGGGTCAAACAAATAATAAAGGGTTAAGCCTATGAAAACGTCATCCATCGCCAATGTCTGTTCTTTAATTGCAATTGCATTCCTTTTTCTCACAATCGGTTGCGAGGATTCCGATCCAGGCCCCAGCCCTCTCAGCGAACTAAGCAGTGAGGCAAAAGCATTTCTTGGTATGAGGAGCGGGACTAATCAATCGCTCTCTGCCGCAGGCAATTCTGCTATTAATAAATCATTCCAGGGTGCGTACAATAGCTATGCTTCAATTTCGGGTGCCCCGGGGGTAACTGAGAATTCAGACAGCACCGTAATAGAACCGGATCCCTGGAAGTCATGTGCAGAAGTTACGGAAACTAAAAATCCCGATGGCAGCATTACTGTCGTTACCGATTATGGAGACGGTTGCGATGAAGGTTACGGTGATTATCATTATTTCATGCACGGTAAATACTCTTACACCTACAAGTACGAACAATCACAATCCGGATCGGTGTTTAAATACACATACTTCAACAAGAACAAGTCTGAAAATTATGGCGGTATGTATTATTACGATC
>JAYUHI010000156.1:0-2192 GCA_043767095.1 Bacteroidota bacterium | reverse complement strand
CAGAATGGTAAACTCCACCCTTCGGTTTTGGGCTTTACCTGCTTTAGTGGCATTGGTGGCAACTGGTTTGGTGAAACCGTATCCTTTAGCAACAATTTTTTCCTTGGAAATCCCTTTCTTGATGATGTAATCAGCTACTGACTGAGCGCGGTTTTTAGATAGTTTCAAGTTGCTGGCTGCTTTGCCCACGTTGTCGGTATGTCCGGCAATTTCTACTTTTATGTCGGTATTTTTTGCAAGAAAATCAGCAACCCGGTCCAATTCTGCGAATGATTCGGCTTTCAAAATAGCCTTAGAAGGATCAAAGAAAATATTATTTAGGCGGATAGACTGCCCCACTTCAATGGGTACAATCACAAGGTCTTTGTAAATCTTCGCATTGGTTTTTTCAGCACTAAGATTCACTGATTCATACACGGGGTAATAATTAGGTGCCCCGGCACTAATGGTGTAGGCTGAACCCAAGGGCAATTTTAATTCGTAATCTCCAGTGACTGTATCAATTTTTGCCAAAACAGAAGACATGCCTTCTACATTCACTTTTGCGGAAGAGAGCTTTGTCAACGGTTTGTTGGTTTTTTTATCCAGGATTTTACCAGTAACGACCGCCATCTTTTCTTCTGCAACAAACAAGTCTACTATCATTTCCTGATATTCATCAACACTTGTTAAATCCAACGATTTAGGAATAGCTTCCAACCGATCGGCTACCAGTTTCAACTCATAAGCAACGCCATGGTTGATTTTCATTTCATAGGTGGCCGCTTGCGTGTCAACCTGAACCGAATCACCCGGTAGGTTATTGATCAGTATTTTTGCATTCGCTGATACCGGAACCGGTAGTCCTGTATTTTGTATGAGCAACTTTCCCCTCACGATCACGTAAGGCAATGGCGACAAATAGAGATCAACTTTCATCCTCGTAAATTCTCTAACCCCTTTTACATCTACAGATTGCGGCTGCGAAATGAAATTTGTGATGTGCGCTGTCAGGATGTGTACTTTATTCAAAGGCAACTTTGCACGATAGGTAGCCGAATCAAAATTGACTTTCAAAGAATCTATGGAACGGCCATCCGACAGAATGGAGTAGCTTTTCCCGATAAGTGGTTTTTTGTTCTTACTGTTAAAGACTTTGCCTGAAACAATTACAAAAGGGTTTTCTTCAAAAAGTTTTATTCTATAGATGTCGGCTTTGCCAATCGACTTGTTGGTGGAGGAAAAATAAGCCCAGCTTCCTTTGGCGGTGGTTTTAAAATAAGATTCCCAGCCCGAACTGTTAATGGTGTCGCTGAGCATGAGCGGTGCGGACCAATTTTTCCAATCAGCTTCGCTTCGCCCCGACTTATAAATATTGAATTGGCCTTTTGTGTCTCTGTCGCTTGAAAAAAAAACCGTCTTGCCGTCAACTGATAAGAACGGGGTCTCTTCATTTGCACGCGTATTAAGTCCTTTCGCTTTTACCGGCCTTCCCCACTTCCCATTCTCTTTTTTCTCACAGACATAAAGATCATTCCTTTCCCCATTAAATATTTTAGAGAAGCTGAGTACAATGGCTTTCCCATCGGAGGACATAAACCCGCTACTTCTCATCCCCCGGTTCTTTTTCGAGAGTTTTTTTACTTTCAGCCGTTGGGGGGTGGCCCACCCATCACC
Source organism: Bacteroidota bacterium (assembly GCA_043767095.1). Lineage (GTDB taxonomy): Bacteria > Bacteroidota > Bacteroidia > Cytophagales > Cyclobacteriaceae > ELB16-189. The sequence goes on along the minus strand of JAYUHI010000156.1, from coordinate 536 downwards.
GATTTTACCTGATACGGAGAGACCCCGCTTCTTCCATATATTTCCTTTTTTATTATAAACCCCGTTCAGTAAAATAGACCGGCCATCTGCAGAAACAGACAAGACCGCATTGTACCTGCCGATGTTCAAATTAGGGACGCGCGATGCGGCCGTCCAGGCGTTATTGATTTGCTCACAATACCAAATATCTTCACTGTCGCGTGGCCCAAATGTGTTTTCCGGATGATTGGCCCGGACGAAAAAGAGGGTTTTTTCATCGGGGGAAATCACCGGATTGATGTCATCATAAGAAGAATTGACCGAAGGCCCCAGATTCTTTGGCAAGAAAGGCGACTGTGCCTCTGCGCCAAGCGAAAACAAAAGAAAAGGAACTAAGGATATAAAAGAAAGTCTCATTTTGATTTTGCGGTTTTAGGATAAGGCTGTCTTTCCTGCACTTTGTCCCTTCCGAAGATGAAGTTGATGCCCATACGGAAATTAAAATACTGCAGGCTGTTGACGTACGGGTTCAGGTTTTTACCTGCCATTAAAGAAAG
>JAYUHI010000155.1:0-27329 GCA_043767095.1 Bacteroidota bacterium | reverse complement strand
AATGTTTGATGCGAATTAGAAATTTAAAAATCAATTATCAAAAGCCAACCCGCGGCCCCCTAACCCCCGAAGGGGGAACCCCCAACGCACTCTAACCCACATTTATCATGATTAAATTAAAGTATTCGGTAATTTTCTTTCACATTTATAAAAGTTGTTGATCGCCATTTTGGTGAAGGTGCGTGCCCAGTTCCCCCTTCGGGGGTTAGGGAGCCGAGCGTTTGCTATATTGTTTTACCTGTTGCTCAATCGCCCCAAAAACAGATTCTCCTTTTTCATTCAGCATTTCAATCCTCACCCTGTCTCCAAATTTTAAGTGAGGGGTTCGCATTTCTCCAAACTCAATTTTTTCGAGCATGCGCTTTTCCTGGATGCATGATGAACCCGTACTCAAATCGCGGTTTGAAACTGTTCCGCTTCCCACAATTGTTCCCGCTCGAAGGGGACGAGTTGTAGCTGCATAAGAAATCAATCGGGGAAAATCAAAATACAAGTCGATTCCTGCATTTGGCTTGCCCAGCAACTTTCCATTCACGTGACTGATAATGGGCAAACTTACTTTGCCCCCATCCCACGCATCACCTAACTCATCAGGCGTTACAGCAACAGGTGAAAATGCAGTGGGCGGTTTAGAAATAAAAAATCCAAAGCCTTTGGCCAACTCTTGCGGAATAAGATTGCGAAGGCTTACATCGTTCACCAATAGAATAAGTTTGATGTGGTCTCCTGCCCTTTCGGGCGATATGCCCATCGGCACATCATCCGTTATCACGGCCACCTCAGCTTCCAAATCAATTCCGTGCGATTCGCTTACAGCTTCTATGTCGTCATTCGGTCCAAGAAAATAATCGGAGCCGCCCTGGTAGAGCATGGGCTCGCTGTATAATTCCGGAGTGAGTTCAGCGTTACGCGCTTTGCGAACTAACTCAGCATGATGCAAATATGCTGATCCATCGCACCATTGAAAAGCACGGGGTAACGGGGCAGCAAGTTTTTCCGACTGAAATGAAAAAGTTTCGGAAGCCTTTCCTTTATTCAACTTATCAGACAACTCCTGAAGTTTGGGCGAAATCTCATCCCAGTTTTCTATCGCTTCACGAAGGGTAGCAACAATGTAAGAAGCCTTCACGGCTAATTTCAAATCGCGGGAAACGACAATCAGTTCACCATCACGACCGGAAGATTTGAGAGACGCTACCTTCATTTAAGAATAATCAACTATTTACTGTGGAGGCGGGCTGCGCCTTTTCATGATAAGGCTATCGGGCGGGTACTGCGCCTTCAACGAATCCATTTGAGTTTGTGCCCAATTGATGATGGTTTGACGTTGGTCGTCATTCAAATTGGCTTCAGCATGCAATCCAAAATTGGTGTATGAAGGCAACGGCATTTCTTTTTCCTTCACCATTTCAATGATTTCCTCGAATCTGTGATTCTCAATGGCCACTGATCGGGCCAGGAAAGCGGAAAAATTCAGGTGACGTTTGCCCTCTTGTATATGCCCGTTCAACCACCAGCCAACAGGCTGAACATTGGAATACCATGGGTAATTTGTTTTGTTGCTGTGACAATCTTTGCAGGCTACAGCGAGGATAGATGATACTTCTTCCGGCACTGGGTATTTATTGGATATGTCTTTGGAATTTTCCCCCGACAGGTTTTTCTCCGGACGGATAAACTGGATGATGATGAGAAATGTGAGTAGGCCAATGAGGATTTTCTTTTTCATGGCCGACACTCAGTTTATTTTATTCTTAGCGGCTTTAGGGGCTTTACTAGATTGAATTTGTTTGTAAAGGTCTTCTTTGGAGATAATTCTTCCATTTTTAATTCTAGTCTCCAACTCTTCGCTGGGAATTTTTTTTATTTTCGTTTCCATAGCCATTTATTTGAAGCTAAAGTTAAAACATTAAACGTGGTTATTGCCCACAATAATAATTTTTAATGTCCGCCTTGTCCATAATTGCGGTTTCCAAAGTAAGTAAAGTTTCGTCCTTTAACTCAAAAGTTGATTTGATTGGACGCATATCGTTTGAAAAACCAATGCTAAAGAACACACGATTTTCTCCTGCTTTCTCCTCAATTTCAATCAATTTACCTGTTGAGTCGTAAAATGCTTCTTCAACAACCCTGGTTGATCGGATACCTATAGATTGCAGATCAACAATGGATAACAATGAATGGTCGAAATTAAAGTTGATATCCATTAGCAAATCATTCCGGCAAACTCAAGCGTATCAAATTCAAAACCGCTACTGAGGCCATCCGGATGTTGATCAGCCGGTCTTTCGAAAGCAAAAGTTTTCTCGTGAGGGTTTGATGCTTATCGGAGTAGGCAATCCAAATAAGTCCAACCGGTTTTTCCGGTGTGGCACCGCCCGGACCGGCAATGCCGCTGGTGGCCACGCCAATATCAGTCTTGAAACGCACCCGCACACCATTGGCCATCTCCATGATAGTTTGTTCACTCACGGCCCCATATTTTTCCAACGTTTCAGGCTTCACACCTAATTGCCCCATTTTAATTTCATACGCATACGGTATCATGCTTCCCAGAAAATAATCCGAACTGCCCGGCACACTGGTAATCAGGTGCGACAGATACCCACCCGTGCAACTCTCGGCAACCGAGATGGTCAGATTTTTTTTTCGCAGCCTATTGCCGATCACCTCTTCGAGCGGTGCCTCATCAAAACTATAAATACAGTTACCGGCCAAAGGCAATAATTCATTTATGATCTGCTCTGTTTCCTGCTGTAATTTATCCAGCGATGAACCCGTGCTGGTCAATCTTAATTTCACCTCGCCCAGGTTTGGCAGATAAGCCAGCTTAACATGAGGCGGCAACGATTTTTCCCAGGGAGCAATTTTGCCGGCCAGTAATGACTCACCCACGCCTACCGTGCTGATGACCTTATGATAAATAACCGTTGTTTCAAAAACCGATTTCAACCGGGGCAAAATTATTTCGCGCATCATGCGCTTCATCTCATGCGGAACTCCGGGCATGGCAACGAAAACTTTTTTTCCTTTCGTGAACCACATGCCGGGTGCAGTGCCAATTGGGTTGGTGAGTTTCTCACAGCACTCCGGAAGCAAGGCCTGGTTTTTATTCACTTCCGTTAATTCGCGGCCGCGGCTTTTGAAGAACTCCGTAACTTCGGCCAGCGCTTCCGGGTGGAGTTTTAATTCGCAATTAAAATATTTAGCCAGGCAGGGTTTGGTTCGATCATCGCTGGTGGGGCCCAGGCCGCCCGTAATTAAAATAATGTCGGCCCGGTTTTCCGCTTCCGCGAATGCGGTAAGAATTTCCTGTTCTTCATCGCCCACGGCTGTTTTACGGATGACCCGTACCCCGATGTTGCTGAGCTCCACACTCATCCATTGTGCATTGGTATCGGTAATTTGTCCGTAAAGGATTTCATCGCCAATGGTCAGGAGCTCTGCGGTGATAGTCATGTTAATTAATGAGATGCAATATATTAATTAGACTTCAGGCAACAAGTTTCATAGGCAGGCACAACTTGAAACTTGACGTTTGAAATAGGCAGTCTGCCGCTTGAATTAATAGATTTGAGACAAGGCAGGTGTCAGGAGTCATTTCCCAATGAGAACGAAGGCTCCCCAATAAAAAGGTTCGGGGTATTCGGTTCGTAATGTTTTTTGGGCCGCAGAGAAAGCGGTTCGCACATTTTTGACTTTCGACAGATTCTCGTAAAACAAAGTCATCAGTTGCTGAGTAGCTTTATCATCTACCTTCCAAAGCGACATAATAATATTCCGGGCTCCGGCAATCAGGAAGGCGCGCTGCAATCCATAAACCCCTTCACCGGTTCTCACTTCACCACTTCCGGTTTCGCATGCGGAGAGCACGACCAGGCGGGTGCTGTCCAACGTGAGGCTGCTGGCCTCATACGCTGTTAACACGCCATCCTCACCCGCAATATCGGTTTCGCTTTTTATTCCCGAAAAAATTAAACCTGAGCGCAGCATTGGGTTGATCCCCTCGCCTTCCACAAAGAATCCGTGCGTGGCAATATGCAGCAACTGCGGATTGCGAATAGATTTCAAACTATTTTCCAGCGCTTGATTGCCCAAAAAAGTCTGTATGTTCCAACCGGCCGAAGTAAGTATCCTGCTTCCGTTTTCAATTTCCGTTTTAGTTCCCGGCAACTCATTGAAATTAATTTCTTTCATATCGTCCATCCGCACATTGCGTACATCTCTTTCCCGTGTTTGATCGCTTTGGCTTTCCACCTTTGAATATTGAAAGTCCGGGTTGCCAAAGAATACCGCGGTTCCTTCAGCGATTTCAATTTCATCTTTTACCAATTCCTTCAAGTTGCCCAGCAACACCATCTTATATTGGTCTCCCAGATTTCCTTCCTTGTTCTGCAACAGGTTTACGTTAATTTGGTTGTACACACCATCACCGGAAAAATATAATGTTTTGTATCCATTCAACTTTTGACCAATTGGAGACCAGAAGAAATGATAGAGAACAGTGTCGGAAGAAACCAACCGAACTTGATTTTTAAATAATTTGATGTATCGTTCTTCCAGGAGATTTCCATTCTTCACCATGGCATAATCTATCCTGGCTGAGGTAATGGTCAAGGCCAGGTACAAAATCGTATCCGTAAGAGCATACACCGGTTGATTATTTTCTTTGATCCTGCTTTTGATACCCAGCTTTCTCACCCGCAGCATTTCGATGGCCGCCTCCTTCATGCCCAGGTGCGCTTGAACATCTCGCGCATTGGTTTGCCGGTCGAAGCTGTTGGCCAATGAAGTTACCTGACGGGAGACAGTCTTCTCCAGCACTTTAATCTCTTCTGCGAGTTGACCCAATAACCTTCCCTCCTTTCCCTTCTTTTTGCTGAATGATTCCTGGGCTGTTTTGCTTTTGAGTAGGATAAGTTTTTGATAATTGCTGATGAGCGCAGAATCCCGGCTGGCAAAAATCGCCTGTCTTATTTTTAAAGAGTTGTTGAGCAACAGGGCTTTGGTTTGAAGTCGAAAATTCAACAAGCTTTCCAAATATCCCTCATCGATACTTTTGCCCGAGGCTGCCATGATGATTAAAGAATTGAACAAGTCAAAATCATCTTTCACGCGGTTGAACATGGTTTCTTTTTCTTCTTCGCTGAGGGAGTTGAATACTTTCTTAATATTATGCAGGTGAACATACAGCAGGGCGTGGGCTGATTCCAGGGCTTCCCTGATTTTGTTTTGTCGGTAAAGGCAAATGGACTGCGTGCGCAAAAGATCGGGCAGGTGTTTCAGTGAATCCGTTTGCTTGGGAATAGCACCCTGCACCATCTTCAAAGCCGCATCCACATTGCCCTCCATTAAATATATTTGGCTGCGAAAATAAATGGCTTTGATGTTACTAAATTCAACTCTGGCAGCAGCGTTGGAATAAGAAAAGGTAAGTGTACCTCCATAAAATTGAATTACTTTTTTATAGAAGTGCCTGGCTTCATTCAACCGCCCAAACCGGATGGAAATTTCGGTCATGCCGTTGTAATACGTTTCGTAGGCCGCCTTCAGGTTGCCGTTGTTGAAGCGTGTGCGGTTTAACTCCCTGTTCAGTTTGTTTAAATAGATTTCGGCTTTCTCGTTTTGTTTGGTGTTGAGATAAAAATCAACCAGGTTTTGAATGTTAACAATCCGGTGGATGGAGCCTCTCGAAAAATCCATGGTTCTGGCCTCTTCTGATTGCTTCAAAAAGAATTCAGCCTTTTTATAATCGCCTGTTTGGGTATAGTATTCTCCAATGTAATCATACGTATCATAAATGGAAGGGCCTACCAGCTTGATGGAGGAATGAATTTTACCTTTCATCTTAGTTATGATCCGCAGCGATTCAAACAGTAATTTCTCTGCCTCTAAATATCGTTGCTGGTACATCAGTTGCCTGCCCTGTAAACTTTTGATCAGTACCACTTTAACCGAGTCCCCGTCTTCACGGGCAGCTTTGATGTAGCGTGAATAGGTTTGCTCATCAACCGACTTGAAAGAATTGGTGAGGTTCTGAAATTCGCCAACCCCCTGGCCGGCTAAACTATACGAGGTAAAGGATAGAGTCGTTAAAAAGAATAGCCGATACATAACAAATACATTTGCCGGTATTGTTCATGGAACGATGACCGGAGATACACATCATAAAAATAAGAACGTGTGCCATTGGGAAGGCCCCAATCCTCCGAACGGTTTTTATATTGAGTTTCATTGATGGTTTGATAAAATCTCAGCAGTAATAAAAACCTATTCAGCCGAAAGCCCATGTTAAAATGGAGATAACTAAAGGTTAACCGGGTTTGAATGGATGAAGTGAGGGAACCATCAAACGAATATTGAAAGCTTGTGCTTTGATCAGCATAATTAAACTCCTCTTTCAGATGAGCGCCCAGCAAGTAATTGGCGCTGAGGCCTGCATCGAAAAACAGGGCAACGTCATTCCCGATTTTCTTTCCTTCTTTTTTCAGATCAATACGGTAAGGTGAAAATTCAAAGCGGAGATGGAGCGGCACTGCAATTTCAAATTTTTCAAATTTAGTTCTGAGATAATCCTGATCGTCCAGGTTTTTAAATTTATAACCGGACCAAAAAAAGTTAGGGCTCGCCACCAAGTAGAGCCGGGCTGAAGTCCAATCTTTGCGGCTGATTTTAATAGCATGATCAAGTCCCAGGGCAACATTATAATGCGACTCGGGGAACTTTAAAAAACTGGCATAAATAAAATTCTTACGGGTTTGAGCAGAAGCAGGTACTGAAAATATCACTAGTAAAAATATGATAAGGGCCTGTTTCATATTTTAAAACAAGCGAACCGATAACGTAAAGTAGGTAGTCCACGCTTTTAGCTTTTTTTGTTCTTCACCAATCACGTAAGCATAATAAGAGCCGTAATAGCATGGGTTTTGGTCTGTGATTTTTTGCACACCAGTTGAAAACCGGTTTGTCAGAGCATGGCTGAATTTCATCTGCGCGGTTACGCGGTTAAGACGGAAAAGGAGTCCCCAAAAAAAATCGGGTTGAATTTTTTTCAGGGCTTTGGTTACATCGTCCGTGTGATAGTTGCCCAGCGTGTCGCATACTTCTGTAAGTTTAGAGTTAAGCAGATAATTAATATTGATACCGGCCACTATTCCTATCTTATCGCCCAGCGAGGCCATTTTAATCCCCACAGGTACCTGAATAAATTTGTTGAACCAGCGGCTTATGTTATTGTCATAACCTCCCTCCATATAAAACGCTCCCGTGGTAATAGCATAATTATAGGTTAAGTATTTATCCACTTCAATTCCATAATACAATTTTGGGAGCGTAGGCATGTCGTCATTTTTTTTGTTGTGGTAGTATATATCGCTTTGGCCAATGAGCAGGTAGGTCTTGGTTTGGGCAAGTAAAAATGAAGGTGAATAAAAAAAATAGGCGCCAACAAGCAAAAAAGCAGTGATATGAAACTGGGTTTTCTTCACGGGAAAGCGGTTATGGAAATTTAGCAATTTTTTCTATTACCGTTATAATGCTATTGGTTTTCCTTTTTAGGAAAATTGATGCTTGAAACTGTAATTTTCTCCATGAAATGGATTACCCGCGAACGACCCAAGATTGACCGAATCGCCTGCCCCTGGTTAATCAAACGGTTTATTGACAGTAATGCAGAAATTATTTATGTACCGTTCGACCAGGTTATCACGAAAGCTAAAGAATTAGACGCCATTCCTTTTGATGTTCCCGATGTGGAGTTCACGCATTATGGCGAAGCATGTACGTTCGATTATTTTGTTGAGAAGTTCTGTATTTCCGATCCAGCTATCCGCACTTTGGCTGTAATCGTTCGTGGCGCAGATACAGACCGTCACGAAATCGCAGCGCAGTCTTCAGGCTTGTGGGCCATCTCAGCAGGCCTATCGCACAATTATAAAAATGACCAGGAACAATTGGAGAAAGGCATGTTGATTTACGATGCCCTCTATGCCTGGGCCAAGTATTTGCAAAAGGAAAAGCATACGCAAAATCCGATTGATCATCTGCTTCTTGCTGTTTATCAAAAATTTCTGAAGGAGAAATCCATCCCGAAAATAATCGGGACAAAAAAAATTCACACCTGGGCGCGTGAGCTAAAAGAAATTATCCAGGATCAGATCGATACCAACCTGAGTTTTAGTTTGAAAGAAGTCTCGCAAAGCCTGAATGTTCACCCGGCCTACTTATCGCGTGAGTTCTCTAAGTATTTCGATGATCTTTCGTTTGGCGATTACATCCGGAAACTCCGGATTGAGCGTGCGCTCGTGTTGCTAAGCAATTCAAAATATTCCCTTGGTGAAATTGCCTATCTCACCGGCTTCTCCGATCAAAGTCACTTCACCCGGATTTTTAAAAAGCACACCGGCAAAAATCCTTCGGCTTACAAAAAAGATTTGAAAAAAGGTAAAGCCAATACAAAAGGTAATTAACATTCTATTTTATTATGGTAGATGGTGGTATTGTTGCACATGCAAATAGCGACCACCATCAATTCAACCAGGACTTTATTACTCACGGGGAAGCAAGTTTCGACCTTGTTAAACATCACCGAATGTATCGAGGCTGTTGAAGGCATGTTTAATCTTTATGGAAAAGGTGAAGCACTGCCTCCTGGGATTTTGGGAATCCATTTGGCCAATGGCGGATTTCACATTAAAGCAGGAACTCTGAATCTTGGAAGACACTACTTTGTTGCCAAGACCAATGCCAATTTTCCAAACAATAAAAAACTACATGACCTGCCAACCATTCAAGGGGTCGTTGCTGTTTTCGATGGTGAGAACGGTCGGTTACTTTCGCTGATGGATTCAATTGAAATCACCATCCTCCGAACGGGAACTGCAACAGCGGTGGCCGCCAAATATTTAGCCAGGCCTGAATCCAAAACCGTTACCATTTGTGGCTGTGGCAATCAAGGAAAAATTTCACTCCAGGCTTTATCGCCAATATTCAATCTGGAGAAAGTATTTGCATTTGATATTGATAATCAAATAGCGCTAGCCTTTTCGAAAGAGATGGCTCAAGCGCTTTCTATTCCGGTAATCGCCACCGATAATATTGGTGAAGCGGCCAGGAAAAGTGATCTTATCGTTACCTGCACCTCTTCCAAACAATCTTTTCTAAAATTAGCAGATATAGTCCAGGGAACATTCATCGCGGCTGTTGGTGCAGACAGTGAAGACAAGCAAGAATTGGAACCTGAGATTCTTAAAGCAGGTAAGGTGGTTGTTGATGTTATTGAGCAATGTGCTGCCATCGGGGAACTCCATCATGCCATAAATAAAGGACTCCTCTCCCGCGAAAATGTTCATGCCACGTTGGGGGAGGTTGTTGCCGGAAAGAAACCTGGCCGATCTTCCAAAGAAGAGATTATCATTTTCGACAGCACCGGAATGGCTTTGCAGGATGTTGCGGCAGCTGCTTTGGTTTATGAAAAAGCATTGGAGAAAGGCATTGGTCTAAAATTGAATTTTGCTGATTGAAATTTATACAAGGAATAAAATGGATCGTTATTAATCACCTAAAAACATAAATTCATATGACAAACAATTTAGATGTATTACAATTAACATGGACGGCCATACTTCTGCTGGCTGGCGGTATATTATTTTGGATTGGTGCTTTCATTCCGCCCTGGAAACAATGGATGACGTCTGACCTGAAAGAGTATTTAACTATAATCAACAAAAACAGGATAAACTGGTACTTCATCCATGTGCCCATGATTTTCGGAGTTCTCCTTACCCTGTTTGCGCTGCAGATTTTTGCTGGTGCCGGTTCTTTTTCAAGTAGCGGAAAAATATTTTCCTCGATAAGCGCCAGTGCATTTTCCCTGGGGGCGATTTTGTTGATTATCAATTTTGCCTTCCGGTTCACCGTAACCATGTGGGCTGCAAACCGCCTGGCCGAAACGGGAACTCTTGAAACCTGGTTCCGCACCTGGATGGATTGGAGCAACGTGCTCTTTATGGTTTACATGATTCTGGCTTATCTGAGCATTGGGTTTTGGGGCCTTGCCTTGAAGGATATTCCCATCATGCCATCTTGGTCTATTTGGTTCTGCGTAATCTTTGGCTTTGTTGGAGCGGTTGGATATTTGGTGCGACTTCCCTTTTTTGCCCCGCCCCTGATAATTCATTTGCCTTTCATAGTGTTGAGCATTACTCTCCTGATAAAACTTAAAACAGCACCGGTTTAATTGGAAGGATGTTCTCCTATTAACGAGTAACTCTTAACGAATAACTTATGAAATGGATTACCCGGGAACGCCCCAAGATCGACCGCATCGCTTGCCCGTGGCTGATCAAGAATTTTGTAGATTCCGAAGCTGAATTCATTTTCGTTCCGAAAGAAAAAGTTTTCGCCAGTGCCAAAGAGCTTAACGCTATTCCTTATGATATACCCGGAGCCGAATATTCTCATGAAGGAGATTCCTGTACTTTCGATTACATCATTAAGAAACACAATATTACTGACCTGGCTGTTCAACGAATTGCTCTGATTGTGCGCGGAGCCGATACCGACAGTTTTGAATTAGCGCCTGAAGCGGCAGGCCTTTGGGCTATCTCAGCCGGGCTATCATACAATTTTAAAAATGACCATGAGCAACTTACCTTCGGCATGAAAATTTACGATGCGATCTACAGTTGGGCAAAGTTTGTGTCGGAGGAGAGGCATACGTGGATTTCTTAAGGCCTCACCCCCGGCCTGTCCGGCAGGCCCGGCCCCTCTCGGGGCTGACTAAAAAGTACTTTGATTGTCAGGTTGAGCTTGTCGAAACCTCTCTCTGGGTTTAAATTAGCCTTCGACAGGCTCAGGCTGACACCTGATTCCACCTTTTTAGTCAGCCCCGAGAGGGGTGACCATATTTGATCTCTCAGTACTTTAAATAATATGACTCCGGTCTACACTTTAAAAAAACTCATCATTTATTTTCTGAAACTCGGCTCATTAGGTTTCGGTGGGCCCGTGGCATTGGTGGGCTACATGCACCGCGATCTGGTTGAAAATAAAAAATGGATTTCAGAAGATGACTATAAAGAAGGACTTGCTCTTTCTCAACTGGCTCCCGGTCCGCTGGCAGCCCAACTGGCTATTTACATCGGGTATGTTCATTACAAACTGATCGGGGCAACATTAGCAGGAATTGCTTTTGTGATTCCCTCTTTTCTAATGGTGCTGGGCATTGGCTATGCCTACGTTGAGTTTGGCGGACTGCCCTGGATGCAAGCTGTGTTTTACGGAGTGGGTGCATCGGTAATTGGAATCATTGCCATCGGGAGTTATAAGCTCACCACCAAAAGCATTGGCAGGGATAAATTGCTGTGGGTTATCTTCCTTGTATTGGCTTCAACAACTTTCATCACCGAAGAAGAAATACTTTGGCTAATCCTGTTGGCTGGTGTAGCGGTTTGGTTTGCCAAAGCCCCACCGAGGTGGCTTAGTTCCGGAGCGAATGCAATGCTGCCAATCTTGTTGCTTCAAGTTCAACCAGTCATTATGGAATCCAAGCTGTGGCAGATTGCCTGGTTCTTCACTAAGGCAGGAGCATTCGTGTTTGGCAGCGGGCTCGCCATTGTTCCTTTTCTTTATGGAGGCGTTGTGAAAGAATATCAATGGTTAAATGAGCAGCAATTTCTTGATGCGGTGGCAGTAGCCATGATCACACCGGGGCCTGTGGTGATAACGGTTGGGTTTATCGGTTACTTAGTTGCCGGGTTTTGGGGAGCAGTGGTTGCTGCCCTCGCTACTTTTCTCCCTTGCTATCTCTTCACCGTTATTCCCGCTCCCTACTTTAAGAAGTATGGAAAGCATCCAGCCATCAAAGCATTTGTGGATGGTGTAACGGCTGCAGCCATTGGTGCCATTGCCGGGGCGGTGTTGGTACTGGGCAAAAGAACATTAACTGATTTACCGACTATCCTGATTTGCCTTACCACTACCGCACTTTTATTTAAATTTAAAAAACTTCAGGAACCTTTTATTATTCTAATTGCGGCTTTGACAGGAATCTTAATAAAAATAATCTTATGAGGTTTTTGACTTAATGTTTGGTTGGCTTGCTTCGGAAATTCCAGAAAAATTTTAAAGATTATTTGTACATGAAGTTTCTTCAGGCTTTCAGCCATTTTCATTTGGTTGATGCGGTAAAGTCCTAAAACATTTTAAGTACCTTTGGATGTGGGTAAAGAAGATCAAATAAAGTACTGGATCGATTCATCTTCCGATGATAGAAAGGCTGCGGAAGTATTGCATAAGGCCGGACAAAACCTCCAGGCTCTTTTCTTCATTCACCTCTCGCTGGAAAAAATACTGAAAGCCAATTGGGTTAAGGCCAATCAGAGCCAGCCTCCGAAAGTACACGACCTTATCTATCTGCACGACCAATCAGAACTTGATCTGGATGCTGAGGATTTAACCTTCCTCTCACAGACCAATGGCTGGAATATTGAAGGGCGATACCCGGATTACAAAAAAAGCTTGTACAAAATTGCCACAGTCTCATTCACTAAATTGAATCTTTCAAAAGCCACTTCCATATGGAAAAAGTTACAAGAAAAGCTGCTTTAGCGATGATTACAGAGGCTCTGAAAGAAATGAAAAGGCTGGGCTACGCCCCAACTAAAGTTGTTTTGTTCGGATCATTTGCAAAGGGACTGCAAAAACTTCATTCTGATATTGACCTTGCCATCTGGGACGCGCGCTTCACAGGATCATTGAGTCAGGATATGATTGAGCTCACTCCCGTGAAACTCAAATTTCCACGGATTGAATTTCACACTTATCATAGTTCAGAAACTGCCGAGAGTGATCCGTTTATTGGGGAGATTATGGAACACGGCATTGTTTTGCAGTTGACTCAGGGCATACCTGCTTAGCCTTTTCCAATCTCCCCCAACGCCCTCTCGGGAATTCCAAATGCATTCACCAGCGGCACGGCCTCCTGCTTTAGTTCCCAGCAAAGTTGGTTAAGTAAGTAATAACCCCTGTTTTTTCAAAAAATACTTCTGCATGACATGTCTTGAGCAGAGGATTCATCAATCAGGATAGGCAATGCGTTTTGCATGCCTGGCCAGGTTTTCACTTGCCTTTGTGTTAATGTTTCCAACAATCAGAGCATGAGCATCATTTCCTTCTTCCGGTACATGCACACAATCGAGTCCGATTCCTCTAACGTATTCGACATGCACTTTGTAAAGTCTGAAACTAAAGTGATCAGCAATACTTTTTTCATAGGTTGTAAGGCGTTCAATATCTGCGGAAAGGCCCTTCTCTTTTACGCTGTTTATATTGCGGAGCTTAAATGCAAATGATGAGACCGACCCATCTGGCTTAATATGGTCCGGGTGTGTAAATTTCACCCTCCTTAAGAGATTATCGGTATCCCGAATAATTTCAGGCATTATTGATTAATCAGCGAGAGAAGATCGGAATAATTTTCTTCCAGGGTGCCCTCCAAAAGGTAATTATCCCCTTGCCGTACTACCAGTTCGGTTGACCGATCAGGATTAATGTAAACGGCTGCCTCCTTTTTCCCTTTTTTGAATTCTATCACCAATTCTCCATTTGGACCCGGAGCGACAAAATAAACAGGCAAGGCATTTCGATCTGCTTTTTTAATCAGACCTATCGCCTGGTCAATGCTTTCATCCGAAGGAACATCAGCTCCATAGCTATCCCAATCAGGTTCGAGGACGCGATATGAATTGAGCTTGCTAATAAATTGTTTAGCACTGGCAGAAAGCTCAGGCACAAACTCCATGCGTACTACTGCTATGCTGCCGGCCATAGTATTATGTCGATCAGGAGTGAACCAACCAGGCATAACAGAAAAACTTACCTCCGGATCGGAATCCAATACAAGGTTATTTAAAACTTTCATAGAAATTTGGCTTGGTCATTTCCTTAAATAAGTCTGAGGTAACAGAATGAGCCTTTTCGACCCATGTAAGTAACGAATCTTTCTCGAATTTATCATACTTTAAAACAGCAGTTTGCCAGATCAGGGCGTCCTCATTCGTTGTTCTATATTTTCCACTGCTCATGGCTATATGCAAGTCCGACTTGTCATCCAGTTCAAAAAACTGGTCAAATTGTGCATTTTTTATAGCCCCCCGTGTATTAAAGCTATTAACGAAAGAAAAGTTAAAATGATCTTGGATAAAGTCCTGCCAACGGGCATTGTACCCATAGTCTTTCAATTTTACGGAATCAATGTAGCGTAAGCTAGCAAAATTGATTCGAAGTTTCCCATCGTAGGCTTTCAGAACCCAGTCAATTCCTTGTTGAATAAGTGGAAGATACGATGAGTGCCAGTCATAGTTTTTGTCTGTGTCATTCACGGTAAATATGCCAGGGCCTAATTGAAGCACCGGCCAGGTTTCGGGCTTGCTCCAATATTGATGCACGGGTTGGTACAGCAATAGCTGCTCGGGCAAACCATGAGGAACTTTTCTCTTGTATGCCGGAAACTTTTCTTTTACAATATCCTGCAATTTCCCCTGTGCCAGGGCAAAGCCCATGTCTACCTGTTGGTTGTTGGAGGCTTCAATATCCAACTCCCAGCGGATTTCAAAAATAGCCTCCTGCAGCGGGGCTTTGACGAGTTTGGTCATTGCTCAAATTTAAACGAATATTTTAGTTGCGATACTTTTGCGATGTCTATAACACATCAAGTCTTTAACAACCACTTCTTCTAACCCCTCCCTATCTCCCCCAACGCCCTCTCCGGAATTCCAAAAGCATCTACTAACGGCACCGCTTCCTGCCGCACTTCCCAGCATAACTGATTCAAAACTTTGCGAATTGCTTTCGTTTTTACTCCCTCCATGTAACCCTGCTCTAAGTACCATCCTTTGTTTTTATCGATCTGAAAAATGGCAAATAAGTTGCAGAGTTTAGTAAGCACAGCTTTGCATCCCGCATCTTTCACCTGCTGAATAGCTGTTTGAAACTGTTCCAAAATAATTCGTTCAATGTAAGCAAAACTCACCTGCACCAAATGATGCTGGCAAACGTTGAAAGCATCGAACGAATCCATGCCGTCATCAATGTGGCGCTTCAACCGTTTGGCTGCTGAGATTAAAATATCGCGTTCGCGGTATTCAAAAGCATTCAAATGAAATTCAGGGTCGAGCAGATGGTCTTCATCGGTGTTGCGGATGGTGAAGGGGTTCATCTCGGTGATGGAGGTTGCTGCGCGCTCCGCCAAAAAATTAATGATGCCCAGCATGCCTCCACCGCTGAACTCCTGCTTAAACTCAGTAAGCCTGCTCTTGGCAACTAATTGCATGAGAACCGTGTTGTCTCCTTCAAATGTGGTGTAGATATCCGAATCATTTTTTAACTGGCCGATCCGGTTCTCCCACAAATACCCTTTCCCTCCGCAAGCCTCTCGGCATTCTTGCAACGTGGCAGTGGTATTCCAGGTAGCAAATGATTTTAGTCCCGCTGCGAGCGCTTCAATCTCCTGCATCTCTTCTTCTTTTTTATTCAGGTAGCGTTCTGTTAAATATTGAAGGGAGAAATGCAACGCATACGCATTGGCCAGCAAGGGCATGAGCCTTCGCTGATGGGTGCGGTAATTTAAAACAGGAACTTCGCTGCCCCCTTCAGGACCAAATTGCTTCCGCTGGTCGCCATACTTAATCGCGATGGTAAGGCCGGTCTTCGAAGCTGAATTGCCCGATCGTGGAATTCCAATCCTTCCACCAACCAATGTTCCCAGCATCGTGAAAAACCTCCGGTTATCACTGGCAATGGGACTTTCAAATTTTCCCGTTTCACTCACCGAAGCAAACTTATCGAGCATGTTTTCTTTGGGGATGACCACCTTGTTGAACTCAATCACACCGTTATCAACACCGTTCAACCCCAGTTTCCTTCCGCAATCTTTAATCGTGACCCCCGGATGAAGATTGCCTTGCTTATCGCGAAGCGGAACCACGAAAGCGGTAACTCCGTAATCCTTTCCATCAATCACCAACTGTGCAAACACCGTTGCGGCTTGTCCATGAACAGCCGCATTGCCGATATATTCCTTACGCGCCAGTTCATTGGGTGTGTGAATCGCAAAAGTTTTATCGTTGTGATTGTATGTAGCCGTTGTTTCCACTCCGCGCACATTCGATCCGTGTCCTGTCTCCGTCATGGCGAAACAACCGGGAAGTTCGAGTGAGCCGATGTCTTTCAAATATTTTTTGTGATGCTTCTCCGTTCCTAATAAATATACGCTCATGCCCCACAACCCGAACTGCACGCCAAATTTTATAACCAAACTCAAATCATGATAGCTGATGGTTTCCATCACGGCAAAATATCCGGCCATGTCATCCAGCCCGCCATACGGCTTCGGATAAGCCATCGCACCAAAACCTTGTTTGGCGAGAAGTTTTGCCCAGTACAAAACTTTTTCGCGCTGGTTGCTTAAATTATCCGAATCAATAAAATTGAATTCGGGATCGGAAATAATCGTTTTTACTTTTTTGATGATGGCCTCGTTCTTGCCGTCCAGTATTTTCTGCAACACCGATACATCAAAAGTTTTTTCTGTGTGTTGTTGTTCCGTGATTGTTTTTCGGTGCTCCGGAAAGAACGTGTAAGCCACTTCGCGGCTGATCAATCCAAACGATGCTTCAATCGAATCCAGCGCTCCCCTCGACTTTTCCAAAACTTTTCCAGCCCCATTTCCCGACCGCAGTTGGGCCAGCTTAATTCCAATGTCTATCAAACTACTTTGCGTGTCAAACCCGGCAGACCGAATTTCTTCCAACCAATCTTTCATTTCCAGTGCCGTAGGTGGCGAGGCCGGATTGAGCAGGCTGTGCAAAAACTCCCGGTCAGCTTTCGAGAGCCAGTCCTGTGAATTGATGGCCTTCTCCAGCGATTTTATTTCACTGGGTGTGAGCACGGCATCCTGCCAAACCCAATAAAAAAGAGGAAGAAAGACAAGGAGGTTAGGATTGGCTTGAAGGGTTGGGGTGTTGATCATGGTATTGTGCTTTTATTTAAAAGTAGTGAACTGGAATGAGACTGACAATTAGAAATTGAGCGATAATACAAATCACTGCTTGTGTCTCAATAGGAATAATAGTTAAATTTGTTACACATAAAATCTTAAATCTTAAATGATATTCAGAAAATTATTGATTGGCTTAACATTGCTAACCATTCAGGTAAGAGCACAAGTTGATTCTGCTACACTCAGGAATAGGTACGAGAAGGAGGTAATCTATTTTGGTGGTTCTGGGTATTTAAAAAACGATATTCGCTACCCTCGTAAAAATCTGAAGAATGAATTCAAACTTTCACCAACAGGAAAGGAGATGTTTGATCTATCTCGTTCAGACATGAAGAAAACTATCATATGTTTTTCTTTTTTTGTGGCCTCTTATTCCGCTGGGTTGGTGGCTTTAAAAAACGACCAAAAGGGTACTGCCACCGGCCTTTTCCTTGCCTCTGCCATTCCGTATGGAATTTCGTATCATTTCATCTTAAGGGGAGGCAAAAGATTTAAAAAAGCCATCTGGCTGCGCAATCGGGATGTGCTACTCAATTAGGGGTTAAAATTTTCACCATCAAAAACCAAATCCTTTCTTTTGTATCAACCCTTGTTGATTGCTGCCATTATTTTTCGCTGATTGATAACCTAACCAATAAACCTATGCGATTTCTTGTCTTTGCCATTTTAACTTTGAGCGCTGCTTCACACGCTCAACTCACGGACACCCTCTTTTCACTGAAAGCAGTAAAGTCCTACCCATTCCCCAACGAACTATGTGCCGCCCCCACCGGCTCGCGCATTGCCTGGGCCTTAAATGAAAATGGACTCCGCAATATTTACGTGGCCGAAGGGCCGGACTTTAAGGCACGCAAGGTCACTAATTACGGCCTTGATGATGGACAGGAATTGACTTCAGTCTCGCTCTCAAACGATGGCAGTTGGGCTGTGTATGTTCGTGGTGGCGATCATGGTTCTAACTGGGACGATCACTTGCCGGTCAATCCTTCCTCCTCTCCCATCGCGCCCAAAGTGCAAATCTGGAGCGTGAACTTTGCCGGAGGCGAACCAAAATTATTAGGCGATGGGGAAGATCCGGTTATCTCATCGAAAGGAACAGTAGCTTTTCACAAAGGCGGACAAATCTGGACGGTGCCGGTTGACGGCAGCAGTGAAGCCAAACAATTATTTTCTGCCCGCGGATCAAACAACAATCCGGTTTGGTCGCCCGATGGATCCAGGCTTGCCTTTCAATCGAACCGCGGTGATCATGCTTTTATTGGAGTTTACAGCAGCCCAACTATTCCCATTACCTGGATGGAACCCAATTACAATCGCGATGTTTCTCCGCGCTGGTCTCCCGATGGCACTCGTCTCGCCTTTGTGCGCATGCGGGGGGCGGGCGGTGAACCGGATTCTATTTTAACAGCTAAACATAATCCGTGGTCAATTTATTCAGGCGAAGCATCAACCGGCAAAATCAAAAAACTGTGGACAGCTCCGCAAACGCTGCGTGGCTCGGTGCCATCCACACATGGCGGAACCAATCTTCATTGGGCGGCAGGCCGCATCGTATTTCTTTCCTACCATGATGGCTGGCCGCACCTCTATTCGATCAATGAATTCGGAACAGAAACAATTTTATTGACCCCCGGCAATTTCATGTGCGAATACATTAAGATGAGTCCTGATAAAAAATGGATGGTGGCCGCTGCTAATGCCGGTGATGATCCGTTGGATATTGACAGAAGGCACATCATCAAAGTGCCCGTTGATAAGCAAGCCATGCAAGTGATGACACCCGGCAGTGGTTTAGAATGGACTCCAACTGTTACTGGCGATGGAACAACCCTTGCCTACATCAGCGCCTCAGCAACGCGTCCTCCTTTACTTTGCTCGATGCCGATGAAAGGCGGCATGGCAAAATTGATTGGGGATGACAGAATCCCCAGAGAATTCCCGACCCAAAAACTCGTAACACCAAAACAAGTTATTTTCAAATCACCCGATGGGCTTTCCATTCATGCGGAATGGTTCGAACAACCGGGCGGTGCGTTGAAGAAGCCCGCCATTGTTTATGTTCATGGCGGCCCGCCCCGGCAAATGTTGTTAGGCTGGCATTATTCCGATTATTATTCCAATGCTTACGCGATGAATCAATACCTGGCCAGTCGCGGGTTTATTGTGCTGGCTGTTAATTACCGGTTGGGCATTGGCTATGGATATGAATTTCATAATCCTGAAAATGCCGGCCGCGCAGGCGCCTCCGAATATCTCGACATCAAAGCAGCAGGTGAATGGTTAGCGAAGCAAGCTAACGTGGACGCCACCCGGATTGGGATTTATGGCGGATCGTATGGCGGATTTCTTACCGCTCTCGCTTTAGGAAAAAACAGCAACCTGTTTGCAGCCGGTGTTGACATACATGGCGTGCACGATATGACCGTTGAAAGAACGAACACTATTCTTAACCCTGATAGGTTTGAAAGAGCCCCCGATGCTGAGGCTGCCATTCAAACTGCCTGGGAATCCTCACCGACTGCTTATACAAATACCTGGCGATCTCCGGTGTTAATGATTCATGGTGACGATGATCGGAACGTTCGGTTCAGCCAGAGTACAGATTTGGTTGCCCGTCTTAGAAAAACAAAAGTGGCTATGGAAACCCTGATCATCCCCGATGATACTCATCATTTCATGATGCACAGAAATCAGTTAAGAGTGAACCAGGCTGCGGCTGAGTTTTTGGAGAGGAAACTGAGGGTTCAAAAGTAAGTTTTACCTCGGATGCATTGAACCACATAGGAACATAGCGGCACATAGAAATACACACATAGAAAATCGCAAAGCTATGTGAAAACTATGTGCCTATGTTTCTATTGTGGTTCAAAATTGGAGTAAGAGTATGGCACGAAGACATTTCATACATAGCAAGAAAACTATTAAATTGACAAACTAAACTTGCCCATGAAGCGCCTCCTGGCCATCCTATTTAGCATGATGATTATCCTCTCCTGGTTAGTCAGTGCATTTCAATCGTGCACGGCTGGATACAGTTACCATGAAGAAACGGAACCGGTTGATGACCTGGAAGAATTTGATACCACTCAAACCATTCATAAGCACAAACGAAACTGGCTGGACTATTATAATAATGAGAATTATTCAGTGATGTATGCTGTAGCCTCTTCGTTAGAAGATGAGGCCTTCGCTAGCCGTGACTCATTTTTCGTTGACCAATGGGAGACCGATGAAGAATTCTGGCAACAGGTCTATTTAGATTTGTATGAGAAAAATAAAACTCGCCTCACCTTCATTCAGGATTCGCTTCAATTCATTCGTGATTCATTGAAGATGGAACGTGAAGACTTTGCCCGCATGGTAGTTTCGTTTGTGCAAGACATCCCCTACAATTACATCCTGCCCGACAGTTGCTCAGGCCATGACGACTATCCCTGTGTGCCTTTCGTAAAATATGGAATTCTTTCACCCGTAGAATTTCTGAATACCTTGCAAGGTGATTGTGACACGCGCACGGTTTTGCTTTTCACCTTGCTTAGGAATTTTGGCTACGAGCCTGTTATTGTCAATAGCAATGAATATCTTCACTCCATGCTTGCTTTGGACATCCCAACCACAGGCGATTATATAGAACACAAAGGCAAGCGATATGCCTTTTGGGAAACCACCAATGTGGGCTGGCTTCCGGGCATGTTGCCACCGGATATGAACAATAAAACATACTGGAACGTAATCCTCGATCTATGAATTCAAAACTCACGCTCCTGGCCGTAATTGAAATCTTGTCTGCAATGAGCATGGGCATTTTCATTTTGGCCGGCACTTACCAATTCCTGAAATACTATGGCAAGAAAAAGTATGACATTCCACCCAACAATCAGGCCTATGGAATTTTCATGGCGGCTGTTTTATTTTCCGTGGGACTAACCATGAGCAGTGTGATTCAACCACTGCTTTCCCTGTTCAGGATTATTGCCAGTAAGGATTTGGGCACCATTGAACTTGCGTTGAAATTTATTGGCTACGGAGCCATATACATAGCGCTAGCCTATGTGCTGGCTGTGGTAATCTGCGTTTCCGGGAATTTTATTTACATGTTCCTCACACCGATCAACGAGTTTGAAGAGTTGAAGAATAATAATATTTCCGTAGCACTCGTGGTGGGTAGCATCATCATCACCCTCAGCCTGCTCACCAACAATGGGGTGGATTTGTTGATTGAATCTTTTATTCCGTATCCGCAAGGATATCCAAAGTAGGCAGATAGTAGGTGTCAGACACTTCCAAAGTGTCTGACACCTATTAAGAACCATTTAAAAATTCCTTAATTTCACTTCATGAAGTTTATCGAAGGCAGTTTCTATCACATTTACAACCGAGGTAATGACAAGCAGAATATCTTTTTTCAGGAAAGGAATTATTATTTTTTTATCGAGAAAATCAGAAAATACATTGTCCATCATGCCGACATCCTGGCTTGGTGCCTAATGCCGAATCATTTCCATTTGTTGGTAAGGGCTAACACGGACAGTTTGAAAGTGGTGAGGGAAAAGCCAATGCCAATTGTGGCGCTATCGGAGGGCATAAGACTGCTCCTTAGTTCTTACACAAAAGGTATCCAAAAGCAAGAACCTTTTGTTGGTAACCTCTTTCAGCAAAAAACGAAATGCAAGTGTGCCGATCAGTATTTGAATCAGGTGTTTCATTACATTCATCAGAATCCATTTCGAGCAAGCCTTGTCAAAAAAATTGAAGACTACCCGTGGGTATCGTTTCACGAATATCTTGAAATACAAAGTCAAACTAGGCTTTGCAATCTGGATGTTGCATACCGATTCTTAAATCTTGATAAGAGTCGGTTTGTGAATGACTCTTATGCGGTGATACCAGATGATATTATGCGGTTGTTCGAACTATAGCGGTGTAGGTGTCTTACACTTTGGAAGTGTCAGACACCTTTAGAACAGCGGGTATCTTAGGTGTCAGGGAGTTTAGGAATTTATAAAGTTTAGGCACAGGTGTCAGACACTTTTGAAGTGTCTGACACCTTTACCACCTAACCAATCACTCCACTCCCCACCAACTCCTCTCCCTCATACCACGCAGCAAACTGCCCCGGGGTAATACTTTTCTGAAGCTTATCAAAAATAATGTAGAGGCCATCTTCTTTTTTGTGAAGCGTGCAAGGTTCTAACACCTGCCGGTAACGGATGCGGGCTAAGAAATTTTCAGACTCTCCTACTTTCAATTTCAAATCAGGGCGAACCCAATGTTCATCGGCATTTGGAATAAATAAACCTTTGCGGAAAAGTCCGGGATGGTTTTCTCCCATGCCCATGTAGATAACATTTTCTTTTGTGTCCGTGCCAATCACGAACATGGGTTCTTTGAAGCCGCCCATGTTCAGTCCTTTGCGTTGCCCGATGGTATAGTAGTGCGCCCCATTGTGTTCACCTACTACCTTGCCTGAATCTGGCCAATATTGAAATGCTTTCGTGAGTTGGGTCAATTCATCCGCTGCATGGCCGTTTTGATAAACGGATGCATCAGCTTCCACCTCCACCACTTTGCCTTTTTTTGGTTCAAGACGTTGTTGTAAAAAATCGGGCAAGTGAACCTTGCCTACAAAGCACAACCCTTGCGAATCCTTTTTAGCAGCGGTGGCCAATCCTGCTTTGGCGGCTATCTGTCTGACATCTGGTTTCAATAATTCCCCGATGGGAAACAACGCCTTAGCCAGTTGTGCTTGCGTAAGCTGACACAAAAAATAACTCTGATCTTTATTGGGGTCTTTTCCCGCCAGCAAGCAGAACTGTTGTTTTCCATCCACCTCAACTTCACCTTTTCTGGCGTAGTGACCGGTGGCAACGAAATCAGCGCCCAACTTCAGTGCTGTATTTAAAAAAACATCAAACTTAATTTCGCGGTTGCAAAGCACATCGGGGTTGGGCGTGCGACCGGCCTGGTATTCTGCAAACATATAATCCACGATCCGTTCTTTGTATTCTTTGCTGAGATCGATGGTTTGGAACGGAATGCCGAGATGCTGCGCCACAATCATGGCATCGTTGCTGTCGTCCAGCCAGGGACATTCCGGGCTGAGGGTGACCGAGTCGTCATGCCAGTTTTTCATGAACATGCCAATAACTTCATAGCCTTGCTCTTTAAGCAGGTATGCCGCCACACTGGAGTCCACTCCACCGGATAATCCAACAACAACTCGCTTGCTCATTTTTACATCTACTCTGAAGGTAAAGCAGAATTCTCCGCCAAAAGTTCCTGCACAATTTTATTAAACCGCTGTATTTGTTCTTCATAGTAAACCCCTGTGCCCGGCCCGAAGAACCCCGTATGAATGTGTTTTACCTTTCCATCTTTCCCAATAAAAATAGTAGTTGGCCAGCCCAGGAAACGATCGAGCATGGGGAGCGATTCCAATGCTTTCGCGTTATCATTCACACCTGCAATCACAAAATCGTAATCCACATTCAATTTGCTTTTCATTTTCTTTACTCGCTCGCTGGCGTAAGCAAAATCGGACTTGCGCTCGTAGGCCAGGCCAAGAATTTCCACGCCCCGGTTTTTATTTTTTTTGTACCAGGGTGCCAGGAACCTGGTTTCGTCCATACAGTTGGGGCACCATGTTCCGAACAGCTGGAGGATGACCACTTTGTTTTTAAACTTATCGTCTGTTAAACTAACCTTATTACCCTGCCCGTCCGGCAGGCGGGCATCAACATCTGGAAAACTGAATTCAATTTTTTCAAAACCCTTTTTCAAATAGGTGAGCGATTCAGGATCGGGGAGTGACGCGTTTGGATTTTTTCTTCCTTCCCATTTTCTGTACCGGGTCTTGCCCAACCAATGCTCGCCTGCTAAAGTCGAGTCATTTATTTTTTTGATTTTGAACAAGTACAAATGATTTCCATCGAAAGTGCTTAGATGCATGGCATCGTCAATAATATTCCCTTCGAGGAAACGGTAGTCACCCGTTGAGGTTAGAAAGGTTCCTTCGGCATAGTTGCCCTGTTGAGAAAAAATGCCGATTGCCCTTGACGTATCTTTCTCATTGAAGAATTGCACGGCATATTTCCCCGAGAAATCCGGCACAACCAGAGACGTATCAGTTTTCACAAATCTAAAATCCTGCCCATAAGCCGCTTTGAATGGTAGCCGGTAACCTGCCGTATAATTCAGAATAAAAAATCCATTCATGCTGTCGCCATTTACTTTAGCCTGGATTTTTGCATCGAAAATATGGACCACCATTTCAATAGAATCGCCATTCAGGCTCACTTCATCCAGCAGGAGATTTTCACCGGCATTTTTGATGAAGGCATCCACACCGTTCAGCGAGTCAGGTACTACCATCAGGTTAAATGGCAATTGCTGACCTTGCAATTCTATTACTGCCCGCCAGGTTCCAGGCCTGGGCCATTCAGGCTTAGAGGAGCATGAAACAAAAGCAGCAGCAAGGAACAGGAAAGAAATAAAACGCATACTTTATCGATTTTTTTTAGGAACGCAAAAATGGGTCAAAAATTCCGGAATCAGGAAATGCTTTTGTCAATTCGCTGATTTAACTTAACCGGCAAACAAACCCATTTAACCATGAAAAAATTAACACTGACATTGGCAAGCCTGGCCCTTGTCGCGATTGTTTTATTGATGGCCTTCAAAACCAACAATAATACAGCGGCAGCTACTTCCCCCTACATTATGATAGAGATTTACGAAATCCCCAGCTACCCGGACAGGGGCGTACATATTCACTACGGAAACAACAAAAGAGAGTTTATACCTTTCCCTGGAATGGATGTTGAACACCATGACGAAGCTGGAGACATCACGCTCCAGGCCATAAACAAATTAGTGGCCGATGGTTATCAGATTGAATCGAGTGCTGCCGGCCTGGCACAGTCAGGCATGATCACGAAAGTTTTTATGCGAAAGAAGTAGGGCTATTCAAAAATAGGCCCTTCCTCTTCACGGGGCCGTTTGTGAAGATTGCTGCTCATGATTATCCGGGCGCAGGTATTCCAGCGCAGTGAAGGGTCATCGTTTTTGGAATCTTTATTTAACGCATCAGCTTTCTCGTAGAGTTCCATCGCCTCCATATACCACTCATACGCATCAAAGTCTGACCCAGGCACCGAGGAAGCCAGCGCCACATTGCCTTGACGTTCATGAATAATAGCAGTGTAATACCAACGCGAGTATTCATCCTGCAAAGAATCGGCAATCATTTGGGCATGGGTGGGTGCAGATGGATGAGATTGCCCGAATTGATCGGACAGGGCAAGAAGAAGAATGATGTTAGCCTTTTGATTTTTGGAATCTACTTCCAGCACATCGAGGCAAATGCTCTCCGCCAGCCGGGGCTGATTAAGGAGCCGGTAATGCTCGGCTTTACTGATGGCCGAATCTATTCCTTCTTTTGAAATAGGTTTCAGCCTAAATTCTTTTTTGTCGGATGTAAGGGTGGTGGTACTCATACAATTCGTTTTAATGTCTGGTTGAGCAAGTTGAAACCTGACGGGCTAGGCTGACAGGTTTATTTCTTTATTTCTTCCCGAATATACACAAAAGGCACATTTGCAGATTATAAAATTTGACTCTGGGGTGTTCGACAGTTTAGCCAAACCAAAGACCTAACAGGTTTCCCAGTAGGACGAATGGGAAACCTGTTAGGTCTCCACGCTGCTTTTTTGGCCAAACTGTCGCACACCCTGACTCTGAAATTAAGCCATTCAAATTTATCAAAAACTAAGCAAAGTATATCCAGTAAATACGGTTGTAACTATGGCTGATCCATAACACACAACGGAAATCAATGCATCAAACTTCTTTAATTGAAGCCCATCTTCCAGCGTAAACCGAAACCGGTGCGCCCAGTGAAACATGGACAGCGATATGATGGCTAAAATCAAAACCCGGCTGTACCAGGGTTGAATAAGCGAAAGCAAATGATCATGCGTGGGGGGCTGCAGCCATCTCAACGGAAAGGCAATCCCCGTTAGAAAAAGTAGTACCGGTAAAAAAAACGCAGACACCACGCCACCTGCTCCAAACAATGACCACCAAAAAGGTTCCGCATGCTTTTTCATAATTAATTTCTATCCCTTCAATACTAACCAAAGTATGGCTATTGAAATTACGGCCCATCCCACAAAATTCATCAGTGCAATGATCCACCCCGGTATTTTAGTTTCTCCAAGTTTAATGACCATGGCTTGGGGCGCGAGGTTAAACCAGGTAATGCTGTGATACATTAATGCCAACAAAGCAAAGCCATGCAGTAAAATAAAAGCCGGTGATTTAAGTGTTTCGGAAAATTTGAGGAATGCTTCAGCCCCCTGGTAAATTGACCTGACATAAAAAAGAAAAATCACCGCATAGCCTGCAACAAACACACTGGTGAGTTCGCGGGTAATAAACTTTATATCGACCCATCGTTGGGTCCACCAGAGAATGGGAACTCGTTTGATGTATAGTTTTGATGAGGACTGGAAATTATCTTCCATGAATGATTAGTTTAATTAAAAGTATTTCTCAAAACATTAGCGAAGCAATCTGCATTAGATACTTGAAGGAGTGCAGATTGCTTCGGTCGTTCCTCCCTCGCAAAGACGGTTCAATCCTTCCCCCACGGCATCAACACCGATTTCCACCAATCTGTTGTTGCCGCGACTTTATATTGTTGAATGGCTCCTGCCGGGTCAACATTCTTTGGGCACACAGCCGAGCATTCTCCCACAAAGGTACATTGCCAGATTCCCTCCTCGGTGCTCAGCGCTTCCATTCTTTCCTTTTGTCCCTCATCGCGATTGTCCATGTTGTATCGTTGTGCAAGTGCAATAGCAGCTGGTCCAGTGAAGGCAGGTTCAAGACCATACACGGGGCATGCGGAATAACACAACATGCAATTGATGCACATGCTGTATTGCTTGTAGTCGGCAAGCTGGGATGGTGTTTGTAAATACTCGCCTTCCTCCACGGCCTTTTCTTCTTTGCGGATAATCCAGGGCTTTACACTTTTCAGTTTATCCAGGAATGCACTCATTTCAATAATGAGATCGCGAGAAACGGGGAAGTTTGAAAGTGGCGTTACGCGGATAGGTCCGGGGGCAAACTTTTCCAAAAAAGTGGCACAGGTTAAAACGGGTTCTCCGTTCACCATCATGCCGCAACTTCCGCAAACTCCCATCCGGCACGACCAGCGAAAAGATAATGTGCCATCCAGATAATCTTTGATGTAGTTGAGTGCATC
>JAYUHI010000154.1:0-2196 GCA_043767095.1 Bacteroidota bacterium | reverse complement strand
CGAAGAGCACAAGAAACTCGTTCGCGAAAGAAAGCAAACGGCTACACCCGATTCCATAAAAAACTGGGATGAAGTAAAGCACCAGTTTAAGATTAATTAATGCCTTCTTTTAAAATCAGGATTGAGCAACGTGCCTTGCTTGATATGCAACAGGCCTTTGATTACTACGAAACACAACAAACAGGGCTAGGTGTCCGGTTCAACCAATCCGTATTTCATTCCTTAGATGTCTTAAAGAGAAATCCATTTTACCAGGTTCGCTACGATTCTTTCCGCTGCTTGCCCGTCAAGAAATTTCCATACATGATACACTACGAAGTTGATGAGGCAACGGAGTCCGTTATTGTGTACGCTGTAATTAATACGCACCTCAACCCAGCCGACAGTTGGTTGGGAACTTAAGAACTCCCATTATGAATCCATCCTACGAGATTTCTTTCGAGACATCGTCATCACCATTCACATGAACATCCGCGAGTTGAACGAGCGTAAAATTTTGGGCTTCTTGACCAACAAAGATTCTCTAGCCAAAGCATTCCATAGTCCGGGGATCGCCACGCCCCAAATTGCCCCGGGGCTGCGCGATGACGAGCTTAACTACTTTATCTTCATTGAATAGTTGCTATGCCTGCGCATGCGTACAACTTTCCCGTTGGCATCCATTTCAAAGATAATTTCCTCACCCAATGTTTTATCGCTGCGAATGCGTTTGAACGTGTTTCCTTCCACCTGTCTTAGCAGGGTCATATCTTCATCAGGATTGGAGGAAGGAAAATTGAGCATGGCCAATTCGCCATACCAGGGGGTGATCAATAGTTCTGAGTCCCAGGGTTGTTGAGAATAGATGCCTGCGTATTTAGTTAAGTCCACCGATTCTTTTAATTGCTTCTCTTTGGGGATTGCGGAAATCAGTTCGCGTATTTCTTTTGCAAAGAACTCCGGACTTTCACCTCCGGCATTGATCATCACGCTGTATGCCAGCTTTTCTTTTGTGTCTAATTGTAGCGTAGTGCGATAGCCGGGGCATGATCCTCCATGACCGACTAAGGTGGTGTTGCCTTGTTTTGAAACAGAAAATCCAAGGCCCCAGGACGTTGTCCAGTCCGGATCGATCCACTGCACCCGTTGCATTTCTTTTAGCGTAGATGAATGGAGAAGTTCAACCCCACCTTTTTCCAGCAAACGAAATTGCCATGATGCAAAGCGGCCCAGGTCTTCCACCGTGGAAGAAAATCCCGCAGCAGCGGTAATGGCCCGCGCATCAAATAATCCGACTGGCTCCCGGCTGCCGTCACGTTTCAATGCGCTATAACCAATGGCCATTTTTTTTCCAAACTCAGCAGCGGGCAAGTAAGGGTGTGTTGACGCAAGCTGCAATGGCTTTAAAATTTTTTCTTCCACATAGTCATTGTATTTCTTGCCGGAAACTTTTTCTACGATTTCACCTAACAGAGTTAAACCAAGATTGCTGTATTGAAAATAGGCGGAAGCAGGATATAGCGTTTGCTGATCTTTTAATTTACTGTTCACCTTTTCTTGGCTCGGAAATGGAAAATCAGGGCCTGTCCAATACGGATAATCTGATTCTCTTGGCAAGCCCGAGGAGTGTGTTAACAAAGATCGAATGGTAATTGGGCCACTGTCTTTGAATTGTTGCTTTAGATTGAAGTCCCTAAGAATAGTTTCGATCGGATCGTCAAGCCGGAGTTTACCTTCATCATAAAGTTGCATGATGGCAATGGCGGTAAATAATTTGGAGATGGAACAAATTGAATAAACGGTGGCAGGTGTGGCGGGTACTTTGTTGGAAATGTTGCTCAACCCATACGCCTTGCTCCACAGCACTTCCTGATCTTTTATGATGGATGCCGATAGCCCGGGCAAATGTTTGTAGTCGCGCTCGGCTTCTATCCAACGGTCAATCAGTTGGAGAGCATCTGTATAATCGGTTGAATTTTTTTGTGCACATGCAGCAGTAGCAGTGCAAACGAGAAAAACGATCCAAATTTTTTTCATAGTGACATGTATTATAGATGAAAATTTCTTTGATTAACTCGGCTTTAGGCTTCACCCCTCGCCTACCGGCAGGCCCAGCCTCTCTACCAATGAACTCAGTGTCACCTCACCCCCAGCCCCTCTCCGAGACTGAGAGGGGTGACGACTCCCTTCTCCTTGAGGAGAAGGGTTGGGGATGAG
>JAYUHI010000153.1:0-5232 GCA_043767095.1 Bacteroidota bacterium | reverse complement strand
TTTTTTAAACCATTGCCATTTTTCTTTATTAACCTTAGTAGAACATTAATCCATAATCCAAATCTACCTTATTACCTTATTCTCTTTCTTAGCCTTTTCAGTTTCCTGGTTGGAGTTGATGAAAGCCTTCATACCCAAGGCAAAAATTTTCTTACTTTGGATTATTTGATTTCTATAACGATAAGGTAATAAGGTTATAATCATTTATGACATGCATTCTACTAAGGTTGACAAAGGAGATTTTAAGAGTTTTCATCGAGTAATATCGTTCTCCAATGTGCCGGGACACCTAGCTTCAAAGCAAAAACCTATCAAACACTATCGTTTTCCATACTTTTTTTGATTCGCTAAAAAATCGCGGAAGTCAGGAAAAAAGTTTAAATTCAGTCCACGGTCCACAATCGACCGTCAACAGTGGACTGTCGACCGAACTAATAACTCCCCAAATACTTTCTGAAGAACCACTCGGTCGATACTAAAATCAAAAGCGCGATGAAGATCGATTTCAAATCAATCAATGGGTGAAATGATTCTTCGGAGTGAACAATAGAAGGTGTTTTTTGATTTTTGAAGTGTTGCTCCAGGCTGGCCGGATTATTAGCTGAAAAGAATCTCCCACCTGAATTCGCAGAGAGCGTTCTGAGCATTTGAAAATCGGCAGTCAGATTTTGACTTTCAATTTGGAGAGGGGAGACGGAAAATTGTCCACGGTCTTCCTCCTTTTTTCCATTCCGCTCGATGGAGGCAGCATACCGGTAAACGCCAGCCGGAAGATTAAACTGATAGCGAGGCCTGGTGGCATTGGGCGTATATGAAAATTTTAATGCCTTCCCTTTTTCATTGACCAGGTCGAGGGAAACGGTGCTTCCAAATTGCGGTTCATACAGGTCATTAAAAATCTGCGACTCGAACACCACATATTCCGTATCATTAAATTGTTGCTTCACCGGGAAGCAACGGAATTTTTTCTTATCATCCTTTGAACTCAGAAATTGTATGAGTTTGGCGAAGAAGGCATCAAATGTTTCTGTGTTCTCATTCAGGTCAAACTCTTTTAGCCTCCAACGCCAGATGCCTTCGCCAGCAAGGAGGGCAAAGCGCGCAGCCCCCTGACCCCCGAAGGGGGAACCGCCAACGCTCGCTCCGCTGTCTCCCCTTTCGGCCGTCCGGGCATCAACATACCATAATAAGGGACGTTTCGTGGGAACACTTCCGATGCGTTGATAAAGTATGGTTTTGGATTCGGGAGGAAAACCAAATTTTCCAAAGGGTGTCAGCAGGGGTGGGTAACGGGTAAGGGAATTGTTCAGGTTTTCAGGAAAGGCAAATGTTGAAAAGTCTTCTGCAACAAGACCAAAAACTTCGTCCCACTGCCCTGTACTTTCAAAAGACAAATTAACACCAGCGGTAGTAAGCATTCGCAGATTAGTCTGTTGCCCAAGAATTATTAATACTGGCGTGCGCGATGTCATGAACTGCTTAAACAACGGGAGAGTCAGGCCGCGCAGATCGGGCGACTGATGAAAAATGACCAAGTCTGTTTTGTCGGGTTGAAGCGTTTCAGGTTCTGCATTTTTTACACCCGGAATATGAACATGGAATTCGTAGTTGGCGTTTTTCTCCGCCATGGCCCGCAGTGCTTTTATGTCGGGGTGAGGAGCGGGGGCGATTAGTAAAATTCTTTTCTTGCCTTCCACTACTTCAATAAAAATAGATGTTGCATTGTTTTTTGGATTGGTTTCTTTCGGTGCTACCTGGACCACCACATCAAAGCGCTGAATGCCGGCTTTGTCCGCATCTGCGAGGAAATCAAAAACCAATAGCGATTTGTTTTCAGAAAACTTTTGAGCGCTTGCAACAACCTTTCCGTTGTGGTACACAGAAGTAGAAACGGTTTGGTTCGGGAGAGCATGCACTTTAACCTCCGCCTGAATTGGAAACCGGTTTCCCTGGTAAGCCACTTTATTGTAGTGCACAGCGCTAAGCACCAAATCTCTTTTTTGAATAGTGTCGCCCAGGCCAACCGTTTGAATGGGTGTTTTAAATATGGAGTACAACGGTGAGACCCCGGTGTTATAAATTCCATCCGAAACCAAAACCACCGATGCAAGATTTCTCCCATCATACTCGGCTTCCACCTGGCGCAAAACTGAATTAATATCCGAAACCGGATAGTTGAACTGATCCAAAGAACCGCCAAACCCTTTTGTTTTGATGGCATAACCTTCATTCTCCAGGCTGGATTGAATACTATTCACCTTCTGAAGCAGTTGTTGGATTTTAACTGAATCCATCACCTCCCTAACCGACTTCGAATTATCAATCAGGAAAACGACTTCCGGTTTTTCATCCGTGTTGATGATGAGTTTGATGATAGGGCCGAGCAGCAATACAGCAATAAAAAACAGGAGGGTTGCCCTGAATACAAATAACAAACGATTGGTCCATTTACCCCAGGAATGTTTCGCCCGGTATAAAAACCAGGAAGCGCCAACCGCTATGGCCAGGGAAACAAAAAGCAAAATGGGGGGTTGTTCAAATAACAAACGCTGCATAGAATGAATAAATCAAAACATTTTCTGATTATACCAATTCGTGGTATGTTGAATATCCTCTAAGGCCTCCTCGTCAATAGAAATTTTGTAACGTGCCTTCAAGGTTTAAGGGACTTTGCGGCTTTATCCCAATCCAGCATTCGTTTTGGGCTTTGTTTAGCTTTTTGGATTCGCTGCAAAACCAATTTCTGATGGTCAACAGGAATTTCCATGCTATCATCCCAGATAACATCATTCAACTTAAGTTTCTCTTTTGGTGACAATTGATTTACCAATGATTTCAAATCCCGAAAACTCAAATTAACTTTTAAATGCAATGTTTCCATACGTTATTTTTTTAATGAACTTATTGAAGCGCCTTCAAAGGTAAAGTAAAACTTCTCTTGTACTCCAATATCCTTAACTAAAACCAGGAAGCAACTGAAATCCGCAAACAAAAAGCAAAATGGGGGATTGTTCAAATAACAAACGCTGCATAAATTCACGGCATCCAACTTTCATAATATTGATTTTGAAAAGTACGGATTTATAGTAAGGCCGGTTTTGGTTCTGGAAATTTGAAACATATTAAAAAATTTGTGATAAGTCAGATTATCTTAATCCTGGTGTTGTTGGCTATCCATTCTGTGCAAGCTCAACCAAGCCTTAACCATTTAGGTTGGCTCACAGGCACCTGGAACCGGACTAACGCCAGGCCAGGCCGCTCGGGTGTGGAGATTTGGCAAAAAATTTCTGATTCAGAGATGACTGGCCGTGGAATAAACCTGAAAGGCACAGATACCACTTTCGTGGAGAAACTAAAAATAATAGTCAAAGACAAAGACATTTTTTACGTTGCCGATGTTCCCGAAAACAAAGCGCTGGTATTTTTTAAACTCACCAGCTTTTCGAACGGCAGCGTTGTTTTTGAAAATCCGCAACACGATTTCCCGAAAAAAATAAGCTATGAACTTTCTGATGCTAAACTCAAAGCCACTGTTTCCGGAAATGGAAAGGTCATTGATTATTGGTTTGAGCGGAAGTGAATTTTCGCACGGAGAGCACAGAGTTCACGGAGCATGCAAACATGTTTTGGATTTCTCCGTGTGCTCCGTGATCTCCGTGCGAGATAATTAATACCCATACTTCTCCTTCCACAAAAGCCACTGTTTCTGGAAATGGAAAGGTCATTGATTATTGGTTTGAAAGGAAGTGAATTTTCGCACGGAGAGCACAGAGTTCACGGAGCATGCAACTGTTTGGATTTCTCGTGTGCTCCGTGATCTCCGTGCGAGATCATTAATACCCATACTTCTCCTTCCAAAGCCTTCTTAAAAAAACCCGCATTTCTTCTTCGCGCGGGTTGGCCCCCGGTTCATAAAAAGTTTTCCCGCTAATGGCATCCGGCAGAAATTCCATGTTTACAAAGTTGCCGGCAAAAGAGTGAGCGTACTGGTAGTCCTTTCCGTAGTTTAAATCCTTCATGAGTTTGGTAGGCGCATTGCGGATAGAGAGCGGAACGGAGAGGTCGCCTGTCTCTTGAACAGTTTGCAAGGCTTTCCCGATAGCGGCCACACTGGAATTACTTTTTGCAGAGCAAGCTAAATAAGTAGCGCACTGCGATAAAATAATTTGCGCCTCAGGATAGCCGATCATATTCACCGCCTGGAATGTGGCTGTGGCCAGTACTAATGCAGTAGGGTTGGCGTTTCCAATATCTTCTGAAGCGAGGATCACCAATCTCCGGGCAATGAACTTCACATCTTCACCGCCTTCCACCATTCGGGCAAGATAATAGACAGCAGCATTGGGGTCGCTTCCGCGGATGGATTTGATGAAGGCCGAAATAATATCGTAGTGCTGCTCACCACTCTTGTCATAAATGGCAATCCGCTTTTGCGCGACATCAGTTACCAAAGCATCAGTGATTATAATTTCCCCTTCAATGGAATCGGCAATCAACTCAATCAAATTCAAAAGTTTGCGGGCATCGCCACCGGAAATACCGAGCAGTGCTTTGTGTTCGCTGATAATAATCTTGCGCTTCTTAAGGTCAGAGTCTTTTTGCAGCGCGAGGTGAACCAGTTGGAGTAAATCTTTTTCTTCCAATGGCTTCAACGTATAAACCTGGCACCTCGACAGGAGCGCTGAGTTCACTTCGAAAGACGGGTTCTCCGTGGTAGCACCAATCAACGTTATCGTACCTTTCTCCACAGCCCCCAGCATGGCATCCTGCTGGCCTTTGTTGAAGCGGTGTATTTCATCAATAAATAAAATGGCCTTGCCGGTTCGTTTGGCGCGGTCAATCACTTCGCGCACATCTTTCACTCCGGCATTCACTGCGCTTAGGGTGTGGAACGGTCGCTTCACTTCATTGGCTATAATATTGGCGATGGTGGTTTTGCCCACACCCGGTGGCCCCCACAAAATCATGGACGGCACATTACCAGCTTGAATGGCCTTTCGTATGATGCCGTCCTTGCCTGTTAAATGCTGCTGCCCGATGAGGTCTTCGAGGCGCGCGGGGCGCATGCGTTCGGCTAAGGGGGATGTGCTTTCGAGCATGGTTAAAATTTCGAATTCAAATAATTACCTTGTTTAATACTTCAACCGTTTGGTCGAGCATGGCGTTTGTGAAATCCAAATGCGTCACCATCCTGATTTCATGCTCTCCAAATTTAACAGCCAGGATATTCTG
>JAYUHI010000152.1:0-5244 GCA_043767095.1 Bacteroidota bacterium | reverse complement strand
ACACCTTCAAGGTGTCAGACGACTTTTAAATCAAATCGAATAAATTTTTTACACCGGTAGGCCGCCTGGTGTTGAAACCTTCTCCATACTTCACCCCTATGGCATGCCCATGCTCAATGGCGCGTGCCTCAACCATTTTTAAAAAAGCAGGATTGGAAATATAGGTTTCAGGTTCGGAACTGGAAGGATTAAAGAATTGAGATTTATACGTTAACACCGCTTTCATTTTCGTTTCCCAAAACTCAGAAACATCAACAATGAAATCGGGTTGGAGTGATTGACTTTGAATGAAATGATAAACCGCACCCGGTCGCCAGGGGTTTTGAGGAAGACCTCCTTCGGTTGTTACTACTTTACTTAACCCCGCCATGAAGCAGGAGTCGTAAATTAAACCTGCTGCCCGCCCATGATCGGGATGCCTGTCATGCAACGCACTGGCTAATACAATTTGGGGTTGAAATTTTCTAACGACTGCAATGACATTCAATTGGTTTTCCCTTGTGTTTTGAAAATACCCATCGGCCAGGGCCAGGTTTTCGCGAACGGATAGTCCAAGAATTTTAGCCGATGCTTCAGCTTCTGATTTTCTGATGTCGGGTGTTCCCCGTGTGCCTAATTCACCGCGGGTTAAATCCACAATCCCAACTTTATACCCAAGGGATATATGTTTTGCGATGGTTCCGCCACAGCCAAGTTCGGCATCATCAGGATGGGCAGCTATTACGAGTAAATCTAATTTCATAAACTGCTGGGATTAGGGATTAGGCATTTGGGATTAGGCATTTGGGATTAGGCATTGTCATGCGTGTTCCATTTCTTTTGCTGCCAGAAACCGCTCGGCATCTAAGGCGCCCATGCAACCGGTGCCAGCAGCCGTAACTGCCTGCCGGTAAACTTTGTCCGCTGCATCGCCCACAGCAAATACTCCCTCCACGTTAGTGCGCGATGTTCCCGGTTTTACTTTGATGTAACCTGTTTCATCCATGTCTAACTGGCCTTTAAAAATATCGGTGTTGGGCGAGTGGCCAATGGCAACGAAAAATCCTTTTACTGCCAGTTCGCGCTTCTCGCCTGTTTTATTATTCACAATCCGGATTCCAGTCACATCATTGTCGCCCAGCACTTCTTCCGTTTCCGTGTTCCATAAGATTTCAATCCTGGGATTATTCTTCACCCGTTGCTGCATAATCTTTGACGCGCGCATCTCATCGCGTCTTACGATCAAATAAACTTTGGGGCAAAGCTTTGAGAGATAGCTTGCTTCCTCAGCGGCAGCATCGCCAGCCCCTACTACGGCCACAACCATATTTTTAAAGAAAAATCCATCGCAAACGGCACAGGCAGAAACGCCCCGGTTCATGAAGTTTTGTTCGGAAGGCAACCCGAGATATTTTGCACTGGCGCCTGTTGCCACAATAACAGTATCGGCAATGATCTCATCTTTTTCATCGGCAATCGCTTTGAGAGGGTATGTAGAAAAATCCACGGAAGTGATTAAACTGTATCGCACCTTGGTTCCAAAGCGCTCGGCCTGCTGTTGCAAGTCCACCATCATGTCCGGGCCTTGAGTGCCTTTCGGATAGCCAGGATAATTTTCCACTTCACCGGTAACAGTAAGCTGTCCACCCGGTTGACCTCCTGTATAAACAATGGGATTCAAACCAGCACGTGCAGCATAAATGGCTGCCGTGTAGCCGGCCGGGCCGGACCCGATAATTAAGACTTGAATTTTTTCTTGCATAGTTGTTAGTTGATGGTTGCTTGTTGTTAGTAAACAGTGTCTCTGCGAAAAACTACCAACGAACAACTAACAACGTTAACCTAGATATGGTTTCAGCGCTTTGCTGCGCGATGTGTGCCTTAATCTGCGAATAGCTTTCTCTTTAATTTGCCGAACGCGTTCGCGCGTAAGATTAAACTTCTCCCCTATTTCTTCGAGTGTCATGGTATGCTTTCCGTTCAATCCAAAATAAAGCGTAATCACATCAGCCTCTCGTTGAGTTAATGTTGACAGGGCCCGCTGGACTTCCTTCCTCAACGAGTCTGTAATCAAACCCTGATCGGGGGTTTCTTCGCTGTCGTTTTCAAGAACATCAAGCAATCTGTTTTCTTCACCTTGAATAAAAGGCGCGTCCATGGAAACATGACGGCCGGAAATCTTCATGGTGTCAATCACTTCGGATGTCGTGACTTGAAGCACATCGGCTAATTCTTCGGGTGAAGGTTCACGCTCATATTTCTGTTCGAGTTCGGAAAAAGTTTTAGAAATCTTATTTAACGAACCTACCCGGTTTAATGGCAGGCGAACGATACGGCTTTGTTCTGCCAGTGCTTGCAAAATGGATTGACGAATCCACCACACGGCATAGGAAATAAATTTGAAACCACGGGTTTCGTCAAATCGCTGCGCAGCTTTAATCAATCCAAGGTTGCCTTCGTTAATTAAATCACCCAGCGACAATCCCTGGTTTTGATATTGTTTGGCAACCGAAACAACAAACCGCAGGTTGGCCTTGGTGAGTTTCTCCAGTGCAATCTGATCGCCTTGCTTAATGCGTTTGGCTAAATCTACTTCCTCATCGGGGGTTAAAAGATCAACCTTTCCAATTTCCTGAAGGTATTTGTCCAGGGACTGACTTTCGCGGTTGGTGATCTGCTTGCTGATCTTTAGTTGTCTCATTCGGAATTTTTTTAAGGCCCCATCCCCGACCGGGGCTGACTAAAAAGGTGGAATCAGGTGTCAGCCTGAGCCTGTCGAAGGCTAATTTAAACGCAGAGAGAGGTTTCGACAAGCTCAACCTGACAAGCAAAGTACTTTTTAGTCAGCCCCGGGGCAAGTCCCTCTCTCCCGATGCTTCGGGACGGAGAGGGATTTAGGGTGAGGCCTGCACCTTCACACAAAAATGAAAATTTTGTTCCAAAATACGACCTAACTAAAAAATATTATGCACGTGCGGCCACCTCTTCATTTCTTGGCGGACGTGGAATCAATACCTTACGGGAAAGCCTGAATTTCCCTGTTTTCTTGTCCACGTCAACTAATTTTACTTTCACCGTCTCGCCCACTTCCAGTACGCCTTCCATGGTTTCCAGGCGCTCCCATTTGATTTCTGAAATGTGTAGCAAACCGTCTTTTCCGGGAAGGAATTCTACGAACGCTCCGAAAGGCATAATGGATTTAACCTTTCCATCATAAACCGTCCCTACTTCAGGGATGGCAACAATTCCCATGATTCGGGATATCGCCATATCCATAGATGCCTGGTTAACCGCAAACACATTGATAATGCCACGATTGTTCGCCTCTTCAATAACCACGGTAGCACCACTTGTCTTTTGGATGTCTTGAACTACTTTTCCACCAGGCCCGATAACGGCACCAATCTGATCGCGGTCAATAAAAATTGTGTGAGCCCTGGGCGCATGTGGCTTGAGGTCGGCATTGGGAGCAGTGATGCTCTTGTTCATCTCATTCAAAATGTGAAGCCTGCCTTCCTTCGCTTGCAATAACGCTTCGTTTAATATTTCATACGTCAGGCCATCAACTTTTAAGTCCATCTGGCAGGCCGTAATTCCTTTCGCGGTACCGGTCACTTTAAAATCCATGTCTCCAAGGTGATCTTCATCACCAAGAATATCGGAGAGAATAGCGTAACGTTTAGTGGTGCTATCCGAAATCATACCCATAGCAATTCCAGACACGGCACCAGAAACGGGGATACCTGCATCCATCAGTGCGAGCGATCCTGCGCACACGGTAGCCATAGAGGATGATCCGTTGGATTCGAGAATATCAGAAACAACCCGGATGGTATAAGGATTCTTGTCATCGGATGGGAGGATTTGCTTTAAAGCGCGCCACGCTAAGTTGCCATGCCCAACCTCTCTTCGGCCTGGGCCTCTGTTTGGTTTCACTTCACCGGTAGAAAATCCAGGGAAGTTGTAGTGCAGCAAGAATTTATTGCTACCCGAAAACATGGCGCCATCAATCATCTGCTCATCTAACTTGGTTCCTAATGTTACCGAAGTGAGCGATTGAGTTTCACCACGGGTGAAGACTGCTGAGCCATGGGCAGATGGTAAATAATTTACTTCCGACCAGATGGGCCGGATCTCAGTTGTCTTGCGTCCATCGAGACGCTTGCCTTCGTTCAGCACCAGGTTACGGCAAGCTTTCTTTTGAATGTCTTTGTAGTAACGCTTAACTAAATCGGGATTGATAGTGGTGTCTTCGGGAAGGGCGTTTACGTATTCATCAAGGATAGCTTTGAACTTGTCCGTGCGAATATGTTTGTTAGTCAATTGTTCGGCAGCTACAGCATAAACTTTATCGTACATCAATTCATGAAGTTGTTGCTTCAACGCTTCATCTTTCTCCTCATGATTATAAATACGTTTCTCGGTTTTACCTGCCAGTTGGGTCAGTTCAATCTGTAAGAGGCATTGGGTTTTGATTGCTTCGTGTGCCGTTTTAAGCGCGAGCAACATATCAGCTTCGCTCACTTCTTTCGATTCGCCTTCCACCATCAAAATATTATCTAATGAGGCCGCTACGATTAAATCAAGGTCTGCTTTTTCTTTTTGCTCTAGCGTAGGACTGATGATGTACTCACCATTTACGCGAGCCACTCTCACTTCAGAAATCGGGCCGTGAAAAGGAATATCGGAAACCGATAAAGCTGCGGAGGCTGCAAATGCGGCAAGCCCATCGGGCAGGGCATTGGAGTCACCCGATACTAATTGAATATTCACCTGAACATCGGCATGAAAATCATCTGGGAACAATGGACGAATGGCGCGATCCACCAACCGGCTGATCAATATTTCATAATCGGAGAGCCTCCCCTCCCGTCTCAAAAAACCACCGGGAATCTTTCCCATCGAAGCAAATTTTTCCTGGTAGTCAACGGACAGCGGCAAAAAGTCAGCGCCTTCCTTTGGCTCCAGGGCTGCCACCACAGTGGCCAGCAGCATAGTGTTTCCCATCCGCAGCAAAACAGAGCCATCGGCCTGGCGGGCTAATTTTCCAGATTCAATTGTAATCTGCCTGCCATCGGGTAATGTGCAGGTTTTAATGATTGGAGCAGTCTTCATAGTAAATTGGTTTGAGGCACGAACCCGCGCCTATAAAAAGTAGAAGGGAACCCTGTATAGGTTCCCGGTAGTATAATTTGATTATTTCCTCAGATCAAGCTCAGACACAATGGCCCTGTAGCGATCGATGTTGTTGTTTTGAAGGTAATT
>JAYUHI010000151.1:0-12468 GCA_043767095.1 Bacteroidota bacterium | reverse complement strand
TGATCGACTTTTATTCTGTACTTTTAATCATAAAGACAGCAGCATTGCAAGAATAATGCGTTATCTCACCAGTCCAATTAAAAGTCCGGATGAGTATGCCTTTCATTCAAACAAAGAGGTAAGTACGGGAACATTAAGGTCTATTTT
The DNA here is from genome assembly GCA_043767095.1 of Bacteroidota bacterium. GTDB lineage: Bacteria > Bacteroidota > Bacteroidia > Cytophagales > Cyclobacteriaceae > ELB16-189. The sequence continues at coordinate 12,321 of JAYUHI010000151.1, read as the reverse complement.
AAAAGATGCAGAAATTAAAACAACAAAACGATGAGAAAGCCTAAAATCATAATGACTATTACCAAAGAGGACATCGGATATAGCGCTCATGCATTGGTGACCGATATTTCCATTAATACACAAGGCGATACCTTTGAAGAACTCAAAGCAATGATCCTCGATGCGGTGAACCTTTCATTTGAAGATAAAGGTTTTGTTTATGCCATAGATGAAATAGGATTTGAATATGACCTCGAAAGTTTTTTTAGGTTTTACAAGGTTATCAATGCCAAGGCACTGTCCGAGCGCATAGGCATGAACCAAAGTCTTTTGGCCCAATATATAAAGGGTATAAAAATCCCTTCGGCTGTTCAGGCAAAACGCATTCTCAATGGTGTTCAGCAAATAGGCAGGGAGCTTTCGGAAGTTAGGTTTTTGCTCTAAGCTGTGGTTTTGGTTCACTACACCGCAAACCCAAGGAAACTCAAAAACCCTAATGACATCAAGCCAACCAACAGGAAAGTAATACCCAAGCCTTTCAGCGGACCAGGAACATTCGAGTATTTCATTTTCTCACGAACTCCAGCCAGGGCAACGATGGCCAGCATCCAACCGAGACCGGAACCAAAACCAAACATAGTTGCTTCAGCTAGATTATAAGGACGACCAACCATAAACAGGGCTGCGCCAAGAACAGCACAGTTCACAGCAATCAGGGGAAGAAAAATTCCCAATGTTCCATATAGTGCTGGAGAAAATTTTTCAACGGCCATTTCGGTTAATTGAACAACAGCTGAGATTACAGAGATGAACACAATGAACTGAAGAAATCCTAAATCCACATTCTTGAAATCATCGCCCAGCCAGGCTAAAGCTCCGGGGTTCATAACATAATGCTGAACCAGCCAATTGAGCGGCACCGTTACACCCACCACAAAAACTACCGCCACACCCAAACCTATAGCGGTCTTCACTTTTTTCGAGATGGCGAGGAAAGAACACATGCCGAGGAAGTAAGCAAAGATCATGTTGTCTATGAAGACTGATCTTATTCCGATATTAATTAAGCTTTCCATTGTTTGTTGTTAATTGCTCTTGTCAATTGCCATTTGCCTATTGCCATTTGCCTATTTATTTCAATGCGCTTCTCTATACCCATTCATCCACCGCTGCACCCAAATAATTAATCCCAATAAAATACAAGCACCTGCAGGGAGCAGCAACATGCCGTTCCCGGTAAACGGAATGCCAAGACTGGCGAATACTTTAAATCCGAACAGCGAACCAGAGCCGAACAACTCGCGCACGAAAGCGAGGATCATCAAAATAATTCCGTAACCAAACCCGTTGCCCCATCCATCGAGGAAGGAGGCCCAGGGTGGGTTGCCCATTGCATACGCTTCGAGGCGGCCCATCACAATGCAGTTGGTGATGATCAACCCCACATACACCGACATGAATTTAGAAACATCATACACATAAGCCTTCAGCAATTGATCGACCATGATTACCCACACCGAAACAATGGCGAGTTGAACGATGATGCGGATGCGCGATGGAATGGTGTTTCGCATCATGGAGATAATCAAATTGGAAAAGGCAGTAACCACGGCCAATCCAAAAGACATGATCAAAGCTGGTTTCATCTGTGTAGTGATGGCCAATGCCGAACAAATGCCCAGCACTTGGACAGTGACAGGGTTATCAATGTCCAGCGGGTTCGATAAAAGTTTTTTATTCTTCTTTGAGAAAAGAGGTTCTCCTGCCTGTCCGGCAGGCAGGGACTTTTTCTCAACAACTTCAGCTATATCTTCACTCATAACCTTTATGGTTTAGTAAATTCACAAAATAACTTTAAATAGAATGGTTAAAATAATTGAACCACATAGGCGCATAGAAACATAGGCATTCCACATAGGTTGCTTTTGTACTTTCACGGATATGGGGGCAATTTGCATTATCTATGTGTTTATCTATGTGTTTATCTATGTGCCTATGATTCTATGTGGTTCAAACTGGGCTTACCTAGCTTGGTTTTTCTTTAAGTAATTCTGGTAACAGGTAAAATAATCCAACAACATATTGTTAACGCCTTTGCCTGTTAAGGTAGCGCTCGACATGCCATCCACTTTATGCATATCGCTGCCGTAATCTTTGCCTTCACCTTTTTGCATGACGATTGAAATCACATCACCATCCTCAAAAATCATTTTTTCCTTGTAGCGATTTTGAATTTCTTCTGATTCGATTCTTGCTCCCAAACCTGGCGTTTCACCGGCATGTTTAAACGAAATTCCCCGGACAGTATTGAAATCAGACTTCAGCGCAACAAATCCCCAAATGCTGTTCCACAAACCATAACCATACACCGGTAAAACAACGGCATCAACTTTTGATGAGTCCGTTTCACTTCTAAATTCATACACGGGCAGATTCCGCTCTTGCGGGGATTTTTTGTATTCGGCTGCAATCACAATGTCCTTGGCCGTCAGTCCGGGTTGAACATTGCCATTGAAATCAATAACAAAAGCTTTCACCCGTTTCGCATAGATTACCTCAACAGTATCTGTTTCACTCAGCTTCATGACGGTTGAGAGGATATTGGCCTTTTGTTCATGCTCCACATTGGCTTGTTGCCTTTCCTTCAGGCCCTCAGAGGCCAATGCCAAAAGTCCACCACACACAACGGTGAGTGCAGCGGAATAAAGGATGATATAGGTGTTAGACTGTCGCACGTTTCAATCTTCTTTTTTTGTTAGCCGCAATTACAAAATAATCAATGAGGGGAGCGAACACATTCATAAGCAGAATGGCCAGCATGATCCCTTCGGGGTAAGCCGGGTTAAACACTCGCACCAGTATGGTAAATATCCCAATTAAAAAACCATAAATCCATTTTCCGGTTTCCGTGTGAGCGGCCGTTACCGGATCAGTCGCCATGAACACCGCACCGAATGCCAGGCCACCCATTACCAAATGATAATGAGCCGGCAGTTGAGTGAATGGATTTGATCCCAACACATTGATCAATAAACCCATCCCCACAGCCCCGGCAAAAACACTGACAATAATTTTCCAGCTGCCCACACCGGTAATAATTAAAATGGCTGCGCCAATCAGGCACATGAGTGTGGATGTTTCGCCAATGCTTCCGGGCATGAAACCAAAAAACATATTTTTGAACGTATAGATTCCATCGGCCCAGCCGGCACCGAAAGTATTTAAATCATTTACAACATTGCCGGTTGAAGCAGCGGCAATAGCCAATGGAGTTGCGCCCGAATATCCCTGAACAACTTTTGCGCCATCGCCCAGGTAAGTCCAAACTTCACCCGACAGTTGTTGTGGATAGGCGAAGTACAAAAATGCGCGTGCAGTCAAGGCAATGTTCACCACGTTCATACCCGTGCCACCAAAGGCCTCTTTACCAATCACTACGGCAAAAGCTGTTGCCAAACCTACCTGCCAAAGGGGAACATCGGGAGGCATTACTAAAGGAATCAACATGCCGCTAACGAGGAAGCCTTCATTAACCGGATGCCTGCGCAGGGTAGCAAAGACAAATTCAATTCCCAGGCCAACGCCATAAGACACAATAATAATAGGGAGAGTCTGAACCAAACCGATCCAGATTTTCTCACCAGTGGTTGCCGTTTGTCCTAACGCTAAAAAGTGCTGATCACCCACATTCCAAATGCCAAACAAAAGGCAGGGAGTCATGGCTATGATTACGGTCATCATCAATCTTTTCAAATCAACCGCATCGCGCACCTGAACTCCTTTATCTGCGGTGACTGTATCGGGTGAAAACAGAAACGTATCGAAGGCTTCGTAAGCGTAATAATATTTCTCCAGCTTTCCGCCTTGTTCAAAGTGGGGCCGAATCTTATCAAGCTGGTTGCGTAAAAACTTCATGTTCTGTTTAGTTCTTTTTCTATCATTTCGTTTGTTGCGTACGGTACCTCACCCCCGGCCCCTCTCCGAGGCGGAGAGGGGTGCCCACTTGTGATGACTTGTCAATTTGATATTCACCGTTCATTTTACTTATACTTGGGTGAGGGCCTAACTCGTTAGCATCAATTCAATTCCATCGCGTAGAATTTCCTGCACATGATGTTTAGACACATCTACAAACTCGCATAATGCCAGGTCTTCTTCTATTACTTCGTAAATGCCAAGCTCCTCCATCTCATCAACATCGTTGGCCAGAATAGCTTTGAGTAAATGTTCAGGATAGATATCCATAGGTGTTACTTTCTCAAACACCCCCGTCTGCACAAAGGCGCGTGGCTCACCGTGTGTGTTGCAATCTAATTTATATTCTTTATTGGGCGAGAGGAAGGAGAGCAAACCAAAAGCGCGCGAGAAGCTTAGTTTTTTAGCAGACGGCAATATCCATCCTAAAAATTCGTATTGATCGCCTTCCGGAATTACGGTTACCTGGTTATCGAAAAATCCAATGTGACCTTCTTTTCCAATGTTGGTTCCTGTAAGAACATTGCCGGAGATGCACCGCACATGTCCGCTGTTTACATTGTTTGCCAACAGTTTTTTTACAGAAGCCCCGGTTACTGTTTTATAGTACTGAGGATTTTTTACTTCGCTGCCCGTCAGCGCCACAACTTTTGATGAATCGTAAACTCCATTCAGAAAAAGTTTTCCGATTTGAATTACCCCGAACGGATTAATCGTCCAAACCAAATCACCTTTATTGATGGGATCGAGGTGATGGATTTGCACGCCAACACAACCGGCCGGATGTTTCCCGGAAAATTTATTTAACCCTACACCCTTCACCTGCGAAAACAAAGTGGAAATTTCCATGGATGAGTGAACGTTCAAATGCACCGTCCCCAATGTTAATTTCCGCAACACATCAACACCCGCCTGAAAAAACTGATCCTGGCCTTTGAATAAGATACCATAATCGGGTGCCAGTGGACTGGAGTCGAACGCGGATATATGAATTGCTTTTGGAGAGGATGCAGGGTTGGCCACAACTCCGTAAGGCCGCTGAACTAAGTTTACCCATGCACCGGAACTTAATAATTGTGCCTTAATTTGATCGGCTTGGGTGTTGGCCAATTCCGAAACAGAATATTTCCGGAAACTTTCAAACTCATTTTTTCTATCAGCAAGAATAGTTATGTGGAGCAGTTTTCTCTTATCGCCCCTTTTCACTTCCACTATTTCACCGCTTACCGGTGAAGTGAACATTATTGATTCAAGTTTCTTATCGTGAAAGAGGGGAGTGCCAGCTTTCACTGAGTCGCCTTCCTTCACCATAACCTTAGGAATGTACAACCCGTGAAAATCGGTGGGCTTGATTGAAACGGTATCAGCGGGCTCAACTTCAGCAACGTGCGGAGCTGCTTTGCCTGCCAAATTGATATTAAAACCCTTATTTAAGCGGATAAATTTGCCCATGATTCAATACGTAAGGATAGGTCTGTTTGGCCGCGCAAAATTGGCAATTTATATGAGCCTGACAAGAGTTTACAGCCTTTTTGATTGAGTGTGTAAAAAGTCCTGCCGAAAAAAAAATCTATTGCCGAATCACCTTGCTTATAGCCAACCTTACAACTTCTTCCACTTCCTCATCAATGGTAATGTGCGAAGTGTCTAACAAAACGGAGTCTGGAGCTGCAACCAGCGGGCCTTCCATCCGGGTGCTGTCTATATGGTCGCGCTTCAGTAAGTTGGTGATAATGGCGGGTAAATCTATTAACTCACCGCTCTCCAATAATTCTTGTTGCCTTCTGAAGGCCCGAACCATAATGTTGGCTGTCAGAAACATTTTTAATTCAGCCCGGGGAAAAACCACCGTTCCAATGTCGCGGCCATCCATCACGATTCCTTTTGCCTTGCCCATCTTTCGCTGCTGCTCCACCAAAGCTTTTCGAACGGCCGGCAGCACGCTCACTTCACTCACGCTGTCGGCCACACGCATTTCCCTGATCTCAGATTCAACATTCTGGTTGTTGAGGTATGTCTCGTTCATCCCGGGTGCGTTACTTCGAAAGGATACTTTCATGGAAGCCATGGCCCTATCCACTTCTTTGGGATTGGTCATGACCACATGATGATCTAAAAAATACAAGGTTACCGCGCGGTACATAGCACCGGAATCGATGTAACGATAATTAAAAATTTTGGCGACTTCTTTGGCGGTAGTACTTTTTCCGCAAGCGGAGTAACCGTCTATGGCGATGATAATCTTGCGCATAGATCAGCAATCTTTATGCGGACAGGGAATTTTTTTGTGAGGGTCTAATTTTTTGTTTCGCGAATGATTAGCCGAGGCACAGGAAAGCAAAATGAAAATGATGAGTACTCCAGCAATGGCTTTTAATGGCCAGCGCATCAGGAGGCTTTTTTGAGTTTTTGCTCCCGTGATTTTTCAATCAACTGAATGAATTGCTCATGGGTAATAGGTTTCCCTTTCCCTTTGTTCTCATCGAAGTACTTGAAATAATCAAACTTCTTATTTCTCTCTTTGGCACCAATAGTTTTCGATGTCGCTTTCATTGGGTAGGTCAACTTGTAAAATTTCTATATCAAAATTAGGGTTTTTGGCAACCCGATAGGCAATTTTAATAAACTTTCTTTTAGAACTAAAGCCCAACAAAAAGAAAGAGTGACCCCAATCCTGAAAGAAAGAATTTGTGTTGACAACAACACTTTCAATCTCCGTGGCTCCAACGTTCAAGTCTCGGAGGGCCACTAAATCAATCCCTGAAAAATCAATTTTAAAATCCATCTAAAAAATACAATTCCTGTAATGGCTTTTAATGGCCAGCGCATCAGGAGGCTTTTTTGAGTTTTTGCTCCCGAACTTTTATAATCGTTTCATGAAATTCCTTCATGGTCATCCTCTTTCTCAAATGCAATGGAGTATTCTCTCGCAATTTGAAGTAATCAATTTTATCTTCCTTTACACCAACACTCTTGGATGTCTTTTTCATTGGGTAAATCTATTTGTAAAGCGTCAATTTCAAAATTAACATTTCTTGAAATCCGAAACGCCATCTGTATGAATTTTTTCCTTGAACTGAACCCTAAAACAAAATCAAAATCCTCATTTGGCTCAAAATAAGAACTTTCACTCTTCATAATACTGAAAACTTCATCAAGACTAATTCCTAAGCCTCTTAGTGTCGCAAAATCAATCCCCGAAAAATCAATTTTAAACTCCATCCTCAATCAATCTTCTCCTCAAAACTCATCCTGAAACCAATCTTCTGCCCTCCGCCTAACTCCTGGGTTTTTTCCAATTTTTGGTGAACGGTAATGTATTGCACCTGGGGAAATGGCGGGGCCATTAAATCATTTTCAATGGCAATGGTCAATGCAAGCTTTACCAATATATTCAACTCCATTTCAGAAATAGGGCCTCCGGAAATTTTATTGAACAGCGCCCCAAGCCGGCCATTGCCTTCAATTACATATCTCCCTTCGTGGTTGATGAGCAGGCGCGCCACTAAATAACCCGGATCATTCACCCGGTTGAATTTGAACGAGTCGGACATGAAATTGTAAATCATGATCTGCCCGAAATAGCGGTTCACTTCATTCTGTTTTATGTAGGGATCCTGCATCACGGGGTGATCGGGGGGCAACGTCACTACATTCGTATGCAACACAAACACCAGCAGATCGCCCGCGAGCTTCACATGAAATTCCTGATCGTTGACTTCGATGTACTCTTCCGTAACATCATCATCTCCCGGCCTGGCCTTTTTCACCAACTCGTCCACCACCCGCTCCGATTCTTTGGCCAGAATTGAGAAGGCGGTTATCAAGTTCTTATAGGTGATTTGCTTTGCGGTCGATTTACTCTCCAGCATTTTACGGATATGCTCAATGGGGTCTATTTCTGCTTCAGGCATGGTGATTACTTTTAGTTAAGTAAATTTGAAAAAATTAACGGGCTATGGAAACAAACAAACGAGGAAATGCCGAAAAGTTTTTTAATGATTTCGGGAAGAAACTCGACCAGTTCATGATTGAATTGAAGGATGCCGGCAACCGGATGGAAACCGACTTGAAGAAAAAATTTGAAGAGTTAAAAACGGCCGCAGAAAAATTGACCCAGGACGAAGAAAATAAAAAACGCTGGAAAGAAGTGGAGGCTGGATTAAAGAAGGCTGCTAAAGAAATGGAGAATGTCTTTCGAACTGCCTTCAAAAAGAATCCCTGAAAGGCTCAAGTTGGGCAAACCTTACTCTAATCTTTTTATAGCCAGGCTAAAATCAACGGCCATTTCCTCAAATCGCTTCATGGCTTGTTTGATAAACTCTTCATCCAGTAATTTCAGGGCATCTTCATCGGAGGCCAGTTCATACTGATCTATTTTGTAGGTCTGCTCCAACATGGGTGTTTCCAGCTTGATAATGTATTTGTTATTCCATTGAAACAGGGTAGTCCGAAAGTTGGGATGGGCGATTTCTTTAATTACTCTCATAGAAATTTATTTCCGAAAGGTAAGCCATATAATCCTCAAAAATCCCTGAATGGAGGGTATAAAATCCCGTTTGCATCCCAAAAAATAAAACTTAACAAAAGGCGTTCTGAAAGAACTGAAAGGCGTGTCTAATGTTACATAATGGGTTGGCATCGGTCATAATTTGGCAACACGATAATATTGGTAATTTTGAGTGTTCATGAAGAATAATTCCTTGCCTTTTCTGTTGCGGGTGTTACTGGTAGTTGGGTTCCTATCAGGCTTGGCTATTAACAATGCATTAGCTACGCACCTTCGGGCAGGAGAAATCACCGCCACTCGCCTTAACTGCTCTTCCCGCACATTCCGTATTTGCATTACGGCCTATGTTAACACTGATCCGTCTGAGACCGATGTTAAGTTTGGAGGCGGAGACCTGCTCTTTGGAGATGGAAATGTCATTGAAACACCAGAACTAAACAGTACCCCATTTGGCGACCAGAAAGATTATATAGGCGTTGTTACCTATTGTGTGGACTATACTTACCCGGCCCTTGGCCAGTATAAAATTTCGTACAATGAAAAAAACCGGAATGCCGATATTAAGAATATGACCACCTCGGTGAGTGTGAGCTTTTTCCTGGAAACGATTATTGAAATAGATCCCTTTAAAGGCTGCAACAGTTCACCGCGTTTGCTGGTGCCGCCCATCGATAAGGCGTGCTCAGGTGTTGCCTGGTTTCATAATCCGGGTGCCTACGATATTGATGGCGACAGTCTTTCGTATCAACTAATTGTTCCCAGGACGGTGGTTGGCGAAGGTCTTGGCCCAGTGAGCGAAGTGCCTGGTTATACCTTGCCCAACGATCCAATTCATTATGCTGGTTTTGATTATAACAATGCGCAGGAAGACGGAACCGGCAAACCTATTTTTGCCATTGATCCCGTTACCGGAACTATAACCTGGGATGCACCCGGTGAGGCAGGGGAAACTCCTGCCGAGGGCGGGGAATATAACATTGCCTTTCTGGTTATTGAGTGGCGCAAAGTGAATGACGTGTGGCAGCAAATTGGTTCCATCACCCGCGACATGCAGATCATAGTTATCGATTGTCCGAATGACCGGCCAGAGCTGGAAGTGCCGAAAGACACTTGTGTGGTGGCAGGTGATTTTATTGAAGTGCCAATTTTTGGCACTGATCCTAATTTGGACTCAGTAAAAATTGAAGTTTTTTCTCAGGCGTTAATTCTCCCGGTTTCGCCTGCCACCTACTTTCCGCAGAATAAATTTCAAAAGCCCTCACCTCAAAAAGCCAAAATAACTTTTAGGTGGCAAACCCATTGTTCGCACGTGAAGCAGCAGCCGTACCAGGTGGTGTTTAAAATCTCAGACAAGCCTGCCAGCGGTGGGGTTAAACTGGCTTCGTTTGCCACCTGGAATATTACGGTGGTGGGGCCACCGCCAGAGTGGGATTCAATCTCCATTGCCCCTAACCGTTCGGTGCAGCTAAACTGGGATTCCTATGAGTGTGCAAATGCCGATAGCATGCAGGTTTGGCGCAGGATAGATTCCATAGCTTATGAACGGGAGAATTGTGTTACCGGAATGCCCGTTGGTCTGGGTTATGAGAAAATTAAAACTGTGCGGATTGGTCAAAATTCTTTCTTAGACACCAACAAAGGCAAGGGGTTGCCACCGGGGGCGGTAGTATGCTATCGGTTGGTTGCGCTATTTCCTGCACCATTTGGAAATTCCGAAGGCGGATCCGAGAGTTTAGTGTCGGATGAAATTTGTTATGGACCCATATTGGTTGATGCACCCGTTATGACCAATGTTACCATTGACACCACCGACCGCGATAAAGGCCGCATTACTGTGCGGTGGACGCCACCGTTTGATGTTGACCCGCTCATGTTTCCGCCACCGTATCAATATGATATCTACCGGGCTTCAGGTTTTTCAGGAAACAATGCCATCACGCAGGTAGGCATCGCAAAACAAACCGATACGGTTTTGGTGGATCGCCTGATAAACACGTTTGATAATATTTACAATTACCGGGTAGTGAGTTATGATAACGCAGGATCGCTCATCGATACCTCTGCTATTGCATCTTCTGTTCGCCTTCAAGCCAAATCATTATTGGAGAAAATAGAGTTAACCTGGACGGCCGATGTACCATGGTCGTTGCGATCATCCGTTAACCCCATGCATGTAATTTACCGTGGTGGTGAAGATGACCCCGAAGGTGCCTTTGTTAAAATTGATTCGGTTGAAGCCACGCAGGATATTTTACGATATACCGATGGCAACAAGGAACCACTGATGGAAAACCAACTTTACTGCTACCGGGTTGAAACGCGTGGCGGATATGGATATGATGATACCTCCAAAATTCCCGAGCCGCTCATTAATTTTTCGCAAATCGTTTGCGCCCGTCCAAGCGATATTAACCCTCCGTGTCAACCGGACCTGGCGTTGGAGGTTCTCGACTGCGATGAATATTATAGTATTTACGGATGTAATCACAATGACTTCAGCAATGTATTGAAATGGAACCGGCCAACGGATAAAGAATGCCGCGATGACATCAGTCACTATCGGATTTACTATGCAACCAAACCGAATGCTGATTCCATTGATTATGAACTTTTAGAAGACTTGCAGAATAGGCCCATCGAGGATACCACTTATGAGGATCGCAACCTGCCATCCTTTGCCCGTTGCTACAAGTTAGTTGCCGTGGATCGCTCCGGTAATGAAAGTGCCCGGAGCAAAGAGGCCTGCAATGATAATTGCCCCAACTATCAACTGCCCAATGTGTTTACCCCTGGCAATGCCGATGACTGTAACGATTTATTCAGTGCATTCAGTGATAGGATTATCGATAAAAAAACCGGTAAATATTTTTGCGGTGGGGGAGAAGTTTTGCCCGATGATAAAGGGTCAATACAAATGCTTTGCCCACGATTTGTTTTAAAAGTTGAAATAACCATTGTGGACCGTTGGGGCAAACAGGTATTCTCATACTCGTCCGGTGGAGAGAACAGTATCTATATTGATTGGGATGGCCGCGACAATAATGGAAAGGAACTGTCTTCTGGTGTTTATTATTATTCGGCTTTGGTAACTTTCGAAACGTTGAAGCCTGCAGATCGCGAAAAGATTATTAAAGGCTGGGTGCAATTGGTTAGACCTGATTGATGGGAGTAACCGATTTATCTTAACATAATAAAATCTGAAATCCAATAATCATACTTCAAATCCAAAATCCCTGCCTGCCTGCCGGCAGGCTGTAATCTTATTCGATGGAGTATGCAACCTTTGCAACTCCAGTGTTCAGTTTATTATCCGGCATGATCCAACATCCAGGTTCATGTTTGCTTCCCTTCAGTCTGAGGCCGGAAATGAATTGCTAAAAAAACACAACCTGCCCGAAGATAAATTGTACAGCGTGATGCTGATCTTCAACAACCTGGCATACGAAAGAAGCCGGGCCGCATTGGAAATTGCCCGTAGGCTAAATGGTGCATGGCCATTGATGTATATGTTTATTATTGTTCCGCCATTCATCCGGAATTTCATTTATGACTGGATAGCTAAAAACCGATACCGTTGGTTTGGTGTGCGCAGCGAGTGCATGATACCTACACCAGATATGAAGAAGAGATTTGTATGAGGGGTGTACGACAGTTTTGCAGCCATCCCCCCTTACCCCTAAAGGGGAACCGCGCGCTGGGTTCTCCCTTCAGGGAGTTAGAGGGTGAGCGAGGGCTTAGCGAAAAATTACAAAGCTGTCGTACACCGTGTGCCTTGAAGACGGAAGTTCAGACGGAACTGAAGTCATGCTGTATTGAAGATGGAGGAAGGTACGCAAGTACCTTGACCCTCCGGGGGC
>JAYUHI010000150.1:0-12469 GCA_043767095.1 Bacteroidota bacterium | reverse complement strand
TAGTTAATGAAGCGCCACTCAGGCCGGCAGTGGTTAGGCCCAGAACCCTCTCTTCAAGGTTAATTCTCATGGTAATGGTTTGGCCTCTGTACAAACAGCTTAATTCCCGTTCTGTAGATAAACCGCCCGATACGGTTGTAAGTGTAACTGTTTGTGTTGAATCCGTAGCCGAAGTGCCAAACAAGAACTCGTTCAAGTTCGTGGGGAAAGCTCTATTATGCAAGTCAACCGAATGGTTGGGCGACCAAATGGCAACCTGATCCATTCTGTAATTCCCCGTATAGGCAGCCGGGTTCAGGGTTGTTGTCTGGTTCCGGACTAACTGGGTATAAAAAAAAGGAGCATTATAAAATTGACCCCCGGTAACGTTCGGTGTCATGTTCGCTTCATTCGGGTTCCCAAAAGCAGGGGTAACGGTACTCTGAGGGTTTGAGACAGTAAATGTCCTTCCATCTTTCAATATCGTTTTCCACCTGTAAATAATCTGGTCGCCAACGGCCACACCCCCGACTGGAAATGCAACCATAGTGCAAACATCCGGAAATATACCTGTACAGGTTGTTCCGTCAGGATCGGTTGCAAGCGTAGTAAGTGCTGCAATAGTCTCAGCGGCTGTTACCCGGATTGGGGCTGACCGGAGGTAAACCGAATAGGTTGGCTCTGGTACTGGTACAAAACTGGAAGCGTCAACCGATTTCACAAAAACTTCATCGGTAATAAAGCCGGTTGCTCCACTTCTGTGGGTTACATAAAATTCGATGGTTTCCAAATCAGCTCCATCATTTTCATCAACCGATTCATAGACCCCTTCAAACCCGGAATTGGCCAGGTTATTAAAATCCCAAACGTTGGAAGTTATCTTGATAATCCGAAGATAAGCTCCCGAAGTCCGGTCGTCATAAGGAAGCGGGTAGAGGCTTTCATCACGGCATGCCATGACTATAACCCCCATCAAAAGAACGCCTGCTGCTATATATTTTTTATAATTCATAATCTTAAATGTTAAAATTTAAAAATCGAGGTTGGTAGTGCTGCTTGCATTCCAGAAAACCTTAATATCCAACCCTGTTTTCTGATCAATAGACGAATTGAGGTTGGCTGCATTGGCCGGATACCAGAATGATCTTGGAAAGGGAGTAGGTAAAGGGTTGATAACCGGTTGCATGCCACTTGGCTGCCCTGTTCTTCTGTACAGGTTGTAAGCTTCAATGCCGTTTCCAAATGATGCAATCCAAAATTCCCGTGCCACGTAGTTCATGGCTACCGTATTGGATACCGCTACCCTATTATCATAGGAAGCCAGGGCTAAATTTCTATAGTTGGCAGCATCTGTCGTATAGTTGGCAGGAGGATAAAATGCAGTTATGGTTGCATTTTCGTTGGGTGATATCGCAACAGCCGTAGTGCCATACGTACCGTTAACGGCCCAGTCTCGAACATCGGTCATGGAATTATCAATTCCGTTCTGAAAACGGGTACGGGCAGGAACAGCATCAACTATGCCGGTTAATGTTAAGGCAGCCTCAGAAAGCATAAACTGAACGAAAGACCTCATCATTATTGGTTGGAACCCGGCTCCGCGCATTCCAATATTGGCATTCACAAATCCGTTAACATTGGCATCAAACCGGCCTCCGGAAGGATACGCTCCCCAGGCAGTCCTTAACAGGCCATCGGGAGGGATACCCTGAGGGTCAACATGATCACGGCCCCAATAGCCTTTGTCTGTAGGATAGCAGAAAGTTCGGTCCCAGGCAGGGTCTGCAGGATCAACGGTAGGATGTAAGGCCCCTTGGCCTAAAGGCGGGCGGCCGCCAATACTGTGGTCAACAATAGCCGTACCTGTAGAAGATGGGTAATGGGAAGGAAGGGTTTCCGTGAGGCAACGGATTTCAGCAGAGTTGGAGCTATTAACGTTAGTTTGGCGGTAGAAATAAAACCGCATCCGGGGATCACCCTGACCAACTGTTACAGATGTTGTACCTGCACTGGTGGCATCATAACCGTGGTACATGTGCCAGATAAGCCAGTTAGACATATAGTTGCCTCCACCGGCCGGGTAATTTGCCAAGAAGCGGGGGTGCCTGGCATCCGGGTCTCCCGTAGTAAGGCCATACCGGAAGACAAAATTCTCATTTTGCGCAGTAATAAATCCTCCAAAAGGGAGGCCGGGAAGGATGGTCGTTGATTCCGCGATCAAAGCATTAATTGCCGTAACATCACCCAGGTTTAGATAGGCCTTCAACTTAAGAGTATTGGCTAAGCGAACCCACCTGGTATAGTTGTTATTGTAATACATATCAGTAATGCCAGGGGTAACCGGGTTAAGATACCCGGCAGGCACAGAAGTTGGAAAAAGTGTTGTCAGATCCAGTCTGGCCTGGTCTAAAATATCAATCACCTGGTTATACAAATCGGCCTGATCATCCAACGCAGGGTTAAAATTGGCTGATCCCTGGAATGCCGCTGAAAAAGGAACGTCACCAAAATAATCAACCAACAGCATAATAGTATAGGCTTGTATCACGCGGGCTATACCGGCATGCCGTGCATACCCCAGTTCATCGGCAGAGGCAATCAGCTCATTGGCATCGGAAAGGATACTCGCATAAGCTGTTGACCACATCCCATCAAAGGTCTCCGGGGTTGTCGATCGGTCGTAGGTTGCACCGCCTGCATTTTGAAGGCGGGTCATTTCCATGCCAAACGTACTGGCTGTTTGAAACAAGGCTGCCAAATTCCGCTGCATGGAGTTCAAAACCAGGCTGGGCAGAATCTCGTCTGGCTGCACGGAATTGGGGTCTTCCCTCAAATCTAGAGTACAGGAAGTACCCAACAGCACACATAATGTGAGAATTAATTTTTTTATAAGTTTCATAAGTTTCTTCAGGTTTTGAGATTAAAACGTTAGCCTTAATACTGCGCCATATCGCCTGGTGCTGGGGCCCGTGAGGTAATCGAATCCGGATCCCGAATTCACCCCAAGGCTTGCCACTTCAGTATCGAAGTTTACGTACTTAGGAACATTCACTGCATTGAACCATAAGTTGTTTCCGTTAAGCATTATGGAAGCATTCTTGAAAGGTGTTTTGCTCAACAGGGATTTTGGAAGACTGTAACCGATGGAAACCTCTCTTAAGCGGATGGTAGTTCCGTCAAACATGCCATTGTCATTCCGCCCGAAGAACTGCGAGTTAAACCCGTAATCGGCAGCCGTTATCTGGATGTCGTTTGGTGCATATCCGTCAAAGGTTCCGTCACCGTTAGAATCTATCTCTTTCACACCGGGCAAAATATAAATATAGTCGCGGTTAAATTGTTCCACGCCTGCCAACACACCACGAGCCAGCAAACCGCCAGCGGTTGAGGCAAACATTTTACCGCCTTTGCGGTAATCGAACTGCACCATAAGGCTAATCCCTTTGAAAGAAAAATTATTTATTAATGTGGTCATGTAATCCGGATTAGGGTTTCCTAATTCCCCGATGATAGGATTCAGCCTGTGAAGGCCATCCGATCCCACTATCTTGTTGCCGGCAGGGTCCCGAAGGATTACAGTCCCCTTAATAATATTCATGGGCCTGCCGGGCACGGCAAAATTACCCAGATCGGAAAATCCTGCCAGGTTAATTTGATCTAACCCAACTCCCAGTTCTACCACTTCAGGGCGAACCAGTGTAAAGTTCCAGATGAAATCCCACTGCAAACCGTTAGACATTCTCACCGGTGTAGCGTTCAACCCAATCTCAATACCTTTATTGTTCAACTTACCTAAGTTTAAATAGGTTCGGGTATATCCGGTGGACGGATCAATTGGGGCATTCGTAATTAAATCCTTGGTTGACCGGTTATAAACAGTGAAGTCAATACCCACTCTGTCATTCAAAAGCTTGATCTCTGTACCGGCCTCAAGCTCTTGCTGAAGTTCACCATTTAATGTGAGGTTACCCAACTGGTTGCTTATGGTGTGCTCAGCAATTGGTGCTCCACCTGCATCCACAAACCCCCTGGGGTTTTGAGAAACTGTCGTGCGGGTAGTATAAATGGGAGGGAACCCGGCTGAAGTGCCATAACTAAACCTTAACTTAAGGAAACTAAGTGTTTTAGATTTGATGCCAGAAAACGCTTCTGTTGGTATGAAAGAAACACTGGCGCTGGGGTAGAAAAGCGAATTGTTTCCCTTCTCCAGGTTTGATGTGAAGTCATTTCGTCCGGCCAAATTCAAATAGAGATACGTTTTATAGTCGAAAGATAAGTCGGCATAAGCACCATAGCGTTGTTGCTCTTCGGTGTAATAGAAAATGCGGCCTCCGAATGCTGTGCTTCTGGACGATGAGGCGCTGAAGTTAGAGTGCCTCATAAAGCCGAACACTGTTTGACCCTCTGAATAAATCCCATCCCGCTGGTAATAATCATTCCGGGCATTCGCGCCAACACGGGCACTCATATTAATATCCGATGATAACCGCTTGCTCATATTAAATATAAGGTCATGGTTCCAGATCGTATTAGTGATGGTTTGAGTCTGCAGCACCCCGTTATTAATATTCACATAAGATGGGCCTATTCCTTTGTCGAAGGAACGGTTTTGCCGCTGGGTGTAGGTATCAAATCCTACCCGGTAAGAAAGTGAAATGTTATTATTAAAATCATAAGACAATGTAGTGCTGTTAAAGATACGGTCTGTTATGTCACTTTCCTTAGCATACTTGGCAATCCAACGGGCACTGGGAATATCATTGCCACCCCGGTACCAGACAGATTTGTGTTCTTCGGGGGTTTCAAAAGGAAATAAATTATCATCCAGTATATTCAGGTTGCGAGGTGTGTATAAGAAATTGGCATAAAGGGATGGTACCCCACCAAAAGCGCCCCCGCCACCTGTTGCCCCATTCAATGGAGGAGAAACAAAATCGGTATGGGCATACATAACTGAAGATTTGATGGTCAGTTTATTTGTAATGGCTCCGTTGAAGCCTACCTGGGCGTTAACCCGGCTAAGGTCATTTCCTGGGGCATACCCCTCTTCCGTTGTATAGGCAAGGGAAGCGGAAATTCCTATTTTATCAGTCCCGCCCGTCAGGCTCAAAGAGGTATTGGAAACCAGGCCCTTTCTAAAAAAGCCTCCCACGTTGGGGGCTGCCTCATACGGTATCCTGTTGAAAAAGAATTCAGGAAAAGGCTCACGAAGAGTAGGATCACCTATAAACTGATAGGGGTGGCCAATAGAATCGATTTCATCAAAATGAGCACCCCAGTTGCTGAAAAAGTTACCATACAACTGCTGGAAGCCATTTCCATAATCGTTTTGGAACTTGGGCAAAGAGGCTATTTCGCTCATAGAAAGAGATTGCTGAATAGTCACTTCAGGAACTCTCTTTTTCCCGCTGCCCGCTTTGGTGGTCACCAAAATTACACCGTTACGGCCCTGGTCTCCATAAAGTACGGTGGCTGCTAATCCCTTTAGCACAGTTATGTTTTCGATTGAGTTTGGATCAAGGTCAAGAAACCGGCTTGTTGCCGTTGCCGTGCCACCAGTGGTAAACCCAGAGGCATCATTAGTTGATGAGTTGAACGGAACCCCGTCAACCACCCACAACGGCTGGGTATTTCCGGTGATGGTAGAGTAACCTCTAATGTTAATAGAAGAACCTACTCCAGCGGCCCCTCCGGTTGGGCTAATGGTTACACCGGGTATTTTTCCGGTTAATATCCTTGAAATATCATTAACAGGGCGGGCAGCAATTTGATTCTCGCCAACTGAGACAACCGCATAACCAAGGGCTTTTTTGTCTTTTGCAAAGCCCTGCGATGTAACAACAACTTCTGAAAGTTGGGTGGCATCAGAAGCCATGGAAATATCAATCACCGAACGTTCCCCAATTTCCGTTTCCTGGGTAAGCATTCCGATGAATGAAAATACTAAGGTTCCACCGCTTGACGGAACACTTAATTTGTAGGCACCGTCTGCATCAGTCACGGCACCGTTGGTAGTCCCCTTGACTACCACGTTCACACCAGGTAAAGCCACACCATCATCGATGGAGGTGACCTTCCCTGAAACTACCCGATCTTGTGCCAATGCCATGAAAGACACAAAAACGAATGAGAAGCACGCTAGTAAAATCTTACTCATAAGGTTTAGGTTTTGGTTTAGAATAGAAATCAATCTACAATTTAACAACAAATCAAAGCACTATTGCAAATTTATTTGATGAAAAAATCGAGACACCAGCAAAATCGGGTATTCAGGGGGAAAATAAAAGAGCGGGGCTACCGAATGTAACGGTAGCCCCTCGCAGAACGAAAAGTAAAATGTTTGTTTCCCTATCTAAGCTTCCGCCACTACGGAAACGAAAGATCTGTTTTCGCGGCCTTTTTTAAACTGGACTAACCCGTTGGTCAAGGCAAACAAGGTATGATCTCTTCCTATCCCAACATTTTTGCCAGGATGATGTCTGGTTCCGCGCTGGCGAACAATAATATTGCCGGCAATCACCTTTTGGCCACCATAAATCTTAATGCCCAACCGTTTGCTTTCAGACTCCCGGCCGTTCTTTACTTTACCTTCTCCTTTTTTGTGTGCCATGTTGGTTGATGGTTGATGGTTGTTAGTTGTTGGTTGTTGGTTGTTGGTTGTGATTATGTTAATTGTCAATTGCCGATTTGCCAATTGTCAACTGTCAACTGTTTTACTCAGAAATGCTTTCAATCATCACTTTCGTGTACTGCTGGCGGTGGCCATTCTTTTTGGCATAGCCTTTCCTCCTTTTCTTCTTGAACACAATTTCTTTATCACCTTTTACATCCTCCAGGATTTTGCCGGTAACCGATGCGCCCTTTAGCACGGGTGTTCCAACAGTTATCTTGCTGTCATTATCAATCAACAATACTTGATCAAATGTCACGGCACTTCCATTTTCGCCCTCCCTGCCTGTCCGGCTGGCAGGCATTTTTGGGGCATAGATATATTGGTCTTTCTCAACCTTAAATTGTTTTCCGGCAATGTCAACTATGGCGTACATTTTCTGATGGGTTTAAAAAATGGACTGCAAAGATAAAATCACCCTTCTGAAATGCAAAAAAGATTTAATAAAGGCCTTAGAACAGGCTCTGAGCGGACTTTATCGGTCATTGGGCATCACGCATTAGGAATAGGATTACCAAATCATCAACACCTAATGCCTTTTGCCTATTGCCTAATCTTATTCCTCATCCAAATTTTTTCGAAAAAAAAACCGGAAAAATTTTTTGAGTTAAACCCCTTGCCAACTTCTTGACTCTAAGTGAATGACTGTGAAGATTTTTTACCGTCCTGTTCATCTCAATCACTACCTTTATCATTCGATCATTAGACGAAACCCACTTTGAATATTTGTCTTCGTTTTAAATATTTGTTCACTGCGTTCGAAACTGGTTTGTTTGCTCTTGTGATTCCGGTTCATCTCAGAAAAAAATAAGATAACCCTGCTACATGCCCCTACCTATACATCATGAACCTATCCTCAGAGAAAACAAAGACAGGTTTGTACTTTTTCCCATTCAACATCAGGACATATGGAAATTCTATAAGCAGGCAGAAGCCAGCTTTTGGACGGCTGAGGAAATTGACTTAAGCCACGATATAAAAGATTGGGAAAACCTGACCGATGGTGAAAGGCACTTCATCACCCACGTGTTAGCCTTTTTTGCCGCCAGCGATGGCATTGTAAACGAAAACCTGGCTGCCCATTTTGTAGCCGAGGTGCAATACACCGAAGCAAAGTTCTTTTATGGCTTTCAAATAGCCATCGAAAACATCCACTCCGAAACCTACTCCTTATTAATAGACACGTATGTAAAGGATCCAAAAGAAAAAGACAGCCTTTTGCATGCCATTGAAACCATGGATTGCGTGAAGAAAAAAGCTGAATGGGCGCTTAAATGGATTAATAATGGCGATTTCCAGGAAAGGCTCATCGCCTTTGCTGCCGTGGAAGGAATCTTCTTCTCAGGTTCGTTCTGCTCTATTTTCTGGCTTAAAAAACGCGGATTGATGCCGGGGCTTAGTTTCTCCAATGAACTGATTTCCAGAGATGAAGGCCTTCATTGCGACTTCGCCTGCCATCTTTACACCAAACATGTGGAGCGCAAACTGCCGGAACAACGGGTTATTGACATTATTAGAGATGCGGTTTCCATTGAACAGGAGTTTGTGACCGATGCCTTGCCCGTTAACCTGATTGGGATGAACTCCGGGCAAATGTGCAAGTATATTGAGTTCGTGGCCGACAGGCTGCTCCAGGAACTGATAGGTAAGAAGATATACGGTTCTACCAATCCGTTCGACTTTATGGAAATGATTTCCCTGCGGGGAAAGACCAATTTCTTTGAAAGGCGGGTAGGCGAATACCAAAAAGCCGGTGTTTTAGTCAACTCAGAGAAAGAACCTGCTGTAAAATTTTCTCTGAACGAAGATTTTTAATACATTGAAAAACATTTTTTAAACTTTTTTTCCAACCCTACAACCCTTACCCAAAATGTTGGTCGTTAAGCGTGACGGACATCGAGAGTCCGTAAAATTCGACAAGATTACCGCTCGAGTTGAAAAGCTCTGCTATGCACTGGATTCCAAACATGTGAACCCGGTAGAAGTGGCCATGAAAGTGATCAATGGCCTTTACGATGGAGTAACCACCCATGAATTAGACACTCTCGCTGCCGAAGTTGCTGCAACTTTAGCTACGAAGCACCCCGATTATTCAAGGCTCGCTGCCCGTATTGCAGTTTCCAACCTGCACAAACTCACCAGCAAGTCGTTTTCGAACACCATGAAACGACTTTACCAGCATGTCGATCTCAAGACGGGGCAAAATGCTCCCATGATTTCGAAAGAGACCTGGAAGGTGATCAAGAACCATGCAGCCGAACTGGATGAAGCCATTATCTACGATCGCGATTTCGGTTACGACTATTTCGGGTTTAAGACTTTAGAAAAATCATACCTCATAAAAATTGACGGCAAAGTAATTGAACGTCCCCAGCACATGCTCATGCGTGTGGCTGTTGGCATTCATGGCGAGGATATTCCCGCAGCTTTGGAAACCTATCATTTACTTTCAGAGAAGTGGTTTACGCATGCCACTCCAACGCTCTTCAACGCAGGAACACCCAAGCCGCAACTTTCTTCATGCTTCCTGCTCACCATGCGTGACGACAGCATTGATGGCATCTACGATACCTTGAAACAATGCGCCAAGATTTCACAGTCGGCTGGAGGAATCGGGCTGAGCGTACATAACATCCGGGCCAAGGGCTCCTATATTAAAGGTACTGGCGGAACCTCGAACGGCATTATTCCTATGCTCCGCAATTTTGATATGACTGCCCGATATGTTGATCAGGGCGGTGGCAAACGGAAAGGCAGTTTTGCCATTTACTTAGAACCCTGGCATGCCGATATTTTTGATTTCCTGAGCTTGAAGAAAAACCATGGCAAAGATGAAATGCGTGCTCGCGATCTTTTCTATGCCCTTTGGATTTCAGATCTCTTCATGAAGCGCGTTGAGAACAACGAAATGTGGTCACTCTTCTGCCCCAACGAAGCTCCAGGACTTTCGGATGTGTGGGGCGAAGAGTTTGAGCGGCTGTACGAAAAATATGAGAAGGAAAATAAATTCCGCAAGCAAGTAAAGGCGCAGGACCTGTGGTTTGAAATTCTCGAAGCGCAAATCGAAACCGGCACACCTTACATGTTGTATAAGGATGCGGCCAACAAAAAATCAAATCAGAAAAATTTAGGGACGATCAAATCGAGCAACCTGTGTACGGAGATCATGGAGTTCACCTCGCATGATGAAGTGGCGGTGTGTAACCTCGCTTCTATTGCACTGCCCAAGTTTGTTAATGAGAAGGGCAAGTTCGATCATCAGAAGTTGTATGAAATCACAAAAGTGGTGACACGCAACCTCAACAAAGTGATTGACATCAATTACTATCCGGTTCCCGAAGCCAGGAAATCCAACATGCGCCACCGCCCAATTGGTATTGGCGTGCAAGGTTTGGCCGATGCGTTTATCCTCATGCGCATGCCCTTCGATTCGGAGGAAGCCAAAGCTATCAACACCGACATTCATGAGACTATCTATTTCGCAGCAATGGAAGCTTCGATGGAATTATCAAAAATAGATGGCCCTTATGAAACATTCAAAGGATCGCCCGTATCGAAAGGCATTTTCCAATTCGATATGTGGGGTGTTACGCCCAGTTCGAACCGTTGGGATTGGAATAAACTGAAGCAGGAAGTAAAACAGAATGGCGTTCGGAATTCTCTGTTACTCGCACCCATGCCAACCGCTTCCACTTCGCAAATACTGGGCAACAACGAATGTTTCGAGCCTTACACTTCAAATCTTTACACACGCAGAACCCTCTCGGGCGATTTCATTTTGGTGAACAAACACCTGATGAAAGATCTGATTTCACTTGGACTTTGGAACGAGAACATGCGCCAAAAACTAATTGGCTCTAATGGCTCCGTTCAGAAGATTACCGAAATCCCACAAAACCTGAAAGACATTTATAAAACGGTTTGGGAAATTTCGCAGAAGGTCATTATTGATATGGCTGCCGACCGGGGTGCCTTCATCTGCCAATCACAAAGTCTGAACATTCACATCACCGATCCTAATTTTGGTAAACTCACCTCCATGCATTTTTACGCCTGGAAGAAAGGTTTGAAAACCGGCATGTATTACCTGCGTTCAACGGCTGCTGCCGATGCCATCAAGTTTACGCACGATAAAACTTCTATGGTTGAGCCTGAGGTAAAAGGTACTGTAACCGTGAGCGAACCCATTGTGGCGTTTGAGCCAGCCGTTCCAACTAATCAGCCGGGCTTATACGAAGCACAGCCCGAGGCGATCTTCGATCAAAAGCGAATGGACATGGCCTGTTCATTAGATAACCCGGAGGAGTGTGAGGCGTGCGGGAGTTAACCTCTTAAATTAATTTTCATTTCCAAAGTCCGGCAACCACCGGACTTTTTTAATTTACCATAGCCGTCTCCCTTTTGTCAGAAAAACTATTTTTACACTGAATGATAGTCAAAGCCTTTAAATCAAGGCTATTTTCAAACAAACTCACTTGACAAATATGGAATCAGATTCCATATTTGTCAAATCGTAAATAAAATAGCCCAAGCTATTTACTAAAAAGCAGTCTTCACTTTCATGTTACATAGTACCTTTGCTTTCATGAAAAAGACTCACATCATTGCACTGTTGGTAATTGCCGGAGCGGTGGCCATCATTATGACCACTGCCGGAGACGCCAGTTCATACGTTACTTTCGACCAAGCCTATCAAATGGCTTCATCGGGAAATGCCAAAAGCATTCATGTGGTAGGCATGTTGAAGAAAGATGAAGCCGGCCACATTACAGGAATGGAAAAAAGTGCAGACAGGCTTAGCTTTTCTTTTGTATTGGTTGACGACAATAACAAGGAACAGAAAGTCTATTACAACGAACCCATGCCCCCTGATTTCACCAAAAGCGAAAAGGTTGTGGTGATTGGCCACTACGAGGCTGATGTGTTCATCGCAGAGAAAATCCTGCTCAAGTGCCCATCGAAGTATCAGGATAATAAACTGAAAACAGTTATTTTAAATTTCAGATTTTCGATTTCAGATTTAAGGCCAATCCCAGGGAAATCATAAATCTAAAATCCAAAATCTAAAATGCACTTCCTCATCGGCAACCTCGGCCATCTCTTCGTAATTACTTCATTCGTTACTGCTCTTTTCACGTTTTTCATTTATGTGAAAGCGGTGCGAAGTCAGGATTTGGTTGATCAGAAACATTGGCTGGAGAATGGTCGGGCTGGTTTTTACTTCCACACGTTTTCGGTGTTGGGGATCATCGTTGCGCTGTTCAGTATTATTTACAATCACTATTTTGAGTATCATTACGCTTACGCGCACTCGTCTCTGCACTTGCCGGGGCAATACATGATCTCCTGTTTTTGGGAAGGTCAGGAAGGAAGTTTTCTTCTTTGGATGTTCTGGCAGGCTATCCTGGGGGTGATATTAATTCGCACCCAAAAAAACTGGGAGGCTCCAGTGATGAGTGTGTTTGCGTTAGTTCAAGCATTCCTCACGTCCATGATTTTGGGTGTAGTGATTCCGGGACTTGAACTCAAAATTGGAAGTTCGCCATTCGTGTTGCTGCGCGATGCCATGAACGATCCCATCTTTCAAACCAATCCTGAGTTTATCCCTGCGGATGGCAACGGACTAAACCCATTGCTTCAGAATTATTGGATGGTGATTCATCCACCCACGTTATTCCTGGGTTTCGCAGCCACGCTTGTTCCGTTTTCTTTTTGTATCGCTGGACTGTGGTATAAAAAATATACGGAGTGGATCAAGCCTGCTTTGCCGTGGAGTTTGTTTGCTGGTGTTGTGCTGGGCGTTGGAATATTAATGGGAGG
>JAYUHI010000149.1:0-5247 GCA_043767095.1 Bacteroidota bacterium | reverse complement strand
TCTGTTTGTTCAATGCAAACCGGGATGGTAACGGCAGTAACGCGGTCAATCCTCGGCCTCCAGAATTGATCATTTATCTGAACCTTAGAAAAATTAACAGGGCTTAATAGTGGAAACTTTGGCTGGCCGGACATAGAAAATGTCAGCAAAAAGCACACAATTACTACAGAGTTTTTCATAACGTAAATCGGGAAAGTGTGGTGAAGTTAGCAGAAAAATACTGGCTGGTCTTCACCCATTGCAGGGTCAATTATTAAGGCATAGAACCCTCAACAATCCTGAAAGCAATATGACACTTACAATGAGGAGTTACGCAAAACTTTGTTTTTGATGCAAAATTGATGGATATAACCTGTGATTTTGTAGAAATTTTAAAGATCGTGCGTAAGTCCACTTAAGAAATCAAGATTCAAAATAATGAGCATTAATTGGAATCTGCCTGCCTGCCAGACAGGCAGGGAAATTGGAAATTGGAAATTGGATTCGCGGATTCGGATAGCTCTTTTATTATTGACAGCATTCGGGTTTGCCCGAACTTATGCTCAAGGCGAAGGCGGAATCCCTGAAATGGAAATACAAATCATTAATCCACTGAAAGTTACTTTGCCTAAAGCAGAACGCAATTTCAGCAAAGTGCCGGCCCTTCCAATTGAACCTATCATGCCGCCCATTGTTTACGATTATGCCGTGATAGCTTTTTCAACGCCATCGTTTAGTCCACCGGTAAGGCCGCTTAGGATCAAGCCACCGGAATTGACTGTTCCCTCTCCCAACTTTGTAAGCGCAGGATTTGGCAATTACAACTCGCCTTACCTCCGGAGTTATATTTCATTTTTTCCAGTAAAGAGTACAACCATAGGTGGACTGAGTTTCTTTCATCAGAGTTTTGCAAAAGGACTGGTGGATGATGAAAACTCATCAAGCGGAACGACTTCTATCATGGCTAAT
Source organism: Bacteroidota bacterium (assembly GCA_043767095.1). Lineage (GTDB taxonomy): Bacteria > Bacteroidota > Bacteroidia > Cytophagales > Cyclobacteriaceae > ELB16-189. The sequence goes on along the minus strand of JAYUHI010000149.1, from coordinate 4,299 downwards.
ATTAAATCTTCCAACAAATCGGTGGCAACCGAAGCAGTGGCCGGATTCGAAAGCCGCTCCGCAAATTTTTATGGTTACTCGCCAGGCATCGATGTAAAGAAAGACACCATCAAACAAACCTATCAAACATACTTTTTATCGGGCAGTATTTCCAATTCCAAAAAATCTGATTTCAATTATGAGTTTCGGCCATCCTTTAGTTACCTGAAAGATAAGTACCAGGCCAAAGAAAGCGACCTGTCTTTATCTTTAAACAGTCATTATCAAATGAAGGGGAGCAACGCAGTTTTGATTAATGCAGCCTATTCGTTAGTTACAAGAAAAGACTCGGCCATTGCAACCAAGGCCCGTCATCTTTTTAAAGTTACACCGCAATATCAATTTTCACCGCTTGAGAATTTGATTCTTAAGGCCGGCTTGACCGTAGTTTTTGAAAATGATTCCATTGGCAAAAAGGATTTCCATATTTATCCGGCTGCTTCAGCCACTTATCATTTAGGAAAGAATTTCGGGCTGTTTGCCAGTCTTACGGGAGACATGGAGAAAGTATCACTCCACACTCTTTCCTCAGAGAACATTTGGCTTAATTCCCAGGCATCGATATTTCACACGAACAAAACGTTTGATTTTTCGGGCGGCATCACTGGCGACCTGGGCGGTGGGTTTGGGGTTGTTGCCGGGTTTGATTTTGCCAGGCTAAAAGATTATTACCTGTTTCAAAACGACTCGCTGAACCAGGCTAAGTTTAATGCCGTGTATGATGATGTTACGCGCTCCAATTTTTTCGCAGCCATTACTTTCGACAAAGGCAACTACAGTTTCCGCATCAAAGGCGATTACTATTCGTACAGCACAGATGAGCAGAAGGCAGCCTGGCATCGTCCGAAATATAAATTAGACGCGTATGTGGTTATTAAGGCGGCCAGTAAATTATCTATCGTTCCACGCCTGATGGTGATAGGTGGAATGAAGGCTTTTGATTTTGGAGTGGCATCCGGTCAGATCACATCACTATCCACAGCAGTAGATTTAAGTACGTCATTGGAATATAATTTCTCCGGAAAAATCGGGGCCTTCCTGAGATTGAATAACTTGTTGAATAGCGACTATAGCTTGAACTACCATTATCCCGTAAGGGGCTTCCAGGCGTTGGCCGGATTTACCTGGAAGTTCTGATTTTTAAGATTTTAACTACTTTTGTATAAAGCACTTTTAAACCCAGTGGACTATGGCACAAGATGATGACAGCTTCGGGCTTCCTGACTTAAACTACAAACCGTTGGAGCCTAAACCCGTAACCCCTCCTCCATCGCCACCCAAGGTGGAGAAAAAGCCAGTGGCTTCAGCCACAGCAAGGACTCAAAGCCCTGCCGGGCCACCCCGCGTTATACCAAAGCCGGAAGAACTGGAAGATGGGAAATCGAACACATCCATAATTATTGGTATTCTCGTTCCGATCTTGATTTTGGTTGGCGGCTATTTTGGATATGTTTATTTATACAAGAAGCCCAAAGAAAAAGCGGCCATAGAGGCGGCTGCAAAAGAAAAGATAGAGAAAGACAGGAAGGACAAAGAAGAAGCGGCTCGTTTAGCTAAGCAGAAAGAAGAGGCGGAAGCACGGCTCAGAGAAGCAGAAGCAAATGCAAAGCCCACCATAGGCACTATTGAAACACTTTCAGCCAGAACAGGTCGCTGGTACGTAATCGTTTCCAGTTCTATTGATGATGACCTGATAATGGACTTAGCTCAGAAAATGAGTGCCAAAGGTGTGAGCACGAAAATCATTCCTCCCTTTGGGAAGTGGAAATTTTTCCGCATCACTATATCAGACTACGATACTTTTGCGTTGGCTCAATCAGGTGCCGATGAAAGAAAAGCAGAGTATGGTTCTGCGCTTTGGGTGATGAAGTTTTAGTTCTCAGTTGACAATACACAACAGGCAATTGTCAACTTATTGTTCAACCATTTTTTAAACTATGACTCTAGCTCAAATTACTTCCGACCCCACAACTACCGATGCCCTTTCGGTTTGGGCGCTTGCCATGAAAGGCGGCCCCATCATGATACCTATCGCCATCAGTTCGTTTGTGGCCGTTTATATTTTTTTTGAAAGATTGTCCACCATCAACAAGGCGAATAAAAACCCAGAGACATTCATTGGTCAAATCAAAGACCTGGTGCAACGTGGCGATATTAATGGCGCGCGGTTGTTGTGCAATCAGTTTGATACACCTATCGCACGCATGATTGAAAAAGGCGTGGCCCGTATAGGCAGCCCGTTAAAAAATATTGAGGCTTCGGTGGAGAATGTTGCCAAAATAGAATTGTTCAAGTTGGAGAAAAATCTTTCGGTGTTGGCCACTGTAGCAGGTGCTGCACCCATGATGGGTTTCTTGGGAACGGTTATGGGAATGGTCACAGCCTTTATTTCCATTTCTCAGGAAGAAGGATCGGTCAGCCCCAAGTTGTTAGCGAACGGAATTTATGAAGCCATGATTACAACGGTTGCTGGTTTGATCGTGGGCATCATTGCTTATCTGGGTTATAACTTTTTGGTAACCCGGGTTTCCAAGATGGTGCATAAGATGGAATACACTTCTATTGAGTTTTTGGATTTACTTCAAGAACCACGGTAATGGCATTGGGCATTGGGCATTAGGCATTGGGATCTCTTATGATTGAAATTATAATAAAGTGAATTTACAATCCAGAAATAAAGTTGATGCGGCATTCAGCATGGCCTCCATGACTGACTTGATTTTTCTATTGTTGATTTTCTTTATGCTTACCTCATCGTTTGTTACGCCATCAGGGTTGCCGGTGAACTTGCCTTCGAGCACAGCGAGCACCATTGTGGTGCAAAAGGTTTCTGTAACGATCACCAAAGACTTGAAATATTTCGTGAATGAAAAGCAAGTGACCCGCGGTTCTTTAATGGCGGAATTGAAAAGCAAACTCGCAGCGCCTGAAGGCGTTGTAGTGTTGCATATTGATAAAAGTGTACCAACAGAAGAATTGGTTTACGTGGCGGGTATTGCCACCGGTTTGAAAGCAAGGGTATCCATCGCCACGAAACCAAAATAAAATTTAGGGTAGGGTAGAGACGGACTGCTGTCCGTCTCCCACGAATATTGAATTTATCAGAATAGAATTATGGAATTTTGTTATCATTTGAATCTTAGAGCATAAATTCAAAGATCATGGAAAACGAGAACGATAAGCGCAGCAGAAACATTGGGTTGATTGCCTCGTTGGTTTTTCACGGTGGCATTGCCCTGCTTCTGTTTCTTTTGGTGGCCTGGAAAGCCCCAAACCCTCCCCTTCCCGAATACGGTGTTGAAATAAATCTTGGATTTTCAGAAACAGGCTCTGGCGATATCCAGCCCCAGTCGGAAGCAGGTGATGAAGGCTTGAGTGAAGAAAGTTCATCACAATCTCAGGAGACTCAAACGCAAGAGGCTGTTAAAGAAGAAGTAACCGAAAAGCAACAGGATGAAGTGGTAACAGATGAAAGTAATCCGGTGAGCGTGAATGAAGAAAAGGGAGAAGTTAAGGAGGAGGTAAAGAAGGAAACTTCAAAAGAAGTAAAGACCACCCCGAAAGAGGAAAAGAAAGTGATTAAAGAGGAAGCCGTTTTTACACCCAAAGAAACCACCGATAAAACAACGGAACAAAAGAAGGGCGAGAACCAGAGCCAGGGCAATGACAAAAATAAAACGGGTGACAAAGGCCAGCCCACCGGAACACTTGATCCGAATGCATCATTCACTGGTTTGCAAGGTGGAGGTGCCGGAGGATCGGGGACGGGTTTAGATTTGGCCGGTTGGACTTGGGACCGCAAACCCGATCCTAAACTTCCGGAAAATGAATCAGGTCGTTTAATTTTTGAAATTGAGGTGGATGAGAATGGCGAGATCACCAAACTGGTTGCTATTGAACGCGGGCTCAGTGCGCAAGCCGAAAAAATTTGCCGCGATGAAATTTTGAAACTCACCTTCTCACAAACCGGTGCCAACGTTCCGTCTATTTCCAAAGGCAAAATAACCTTTGTGGTGAAAGCACAATGAGGGATAAATAAGCCCAGATATGCGATAGCCCCAGCTATTGCATAATCTGGGGTTAAGATTTTTCAAGGAGTTGAAATTTCAGGCTCCATGACGGATAGAGTGAATAATGGGTGAAATAGGTTATCCAGTAGACTGTTGGGCAAGCACTTAACCTTAGTAGATATTATTTGTACCCGTGAACGCCAACCTTATTACCTTCTCGTAGAGATCCAAAATAAGGTAATAAGGTTGG
>JAYUHI010000148.1:0-2204 GCA_043767095.1 Bacteroidota bacterium | reverse complement strand
TGGGTTCTGCATCTCCTTCCCCAACAATCGGCATTGACGCGTTATCCAGCACAGCATATCCGCGAACAACCCAAAACAAGGGACCACCTGGGTTAATTCTGGTGAACGTATAAGGTGAACCTTTCACCTGGCCTGCCGCAGCCTTGGTTTTATATTCTTCGGGGTAGGCCCAGACAAAGGTGGGCAGCGGCCCGTCTTCTTTTTTATAGTTGGGAGGTAAATACAAGTCAGCAGTCAAGTCAACCCCATCATCACGTTTGTATTTCAGCACTTGCTTCTTTACATCTTTTATTTGAGGATATGGGTGTGGAAAGTTGGTGAGGGGCTGGAGGGATTTTGAATCAATCGTGCGGATGAAATAGTTGGGATTGTCCGTCAGTGATTCGCGGGAAGTAACGAAAGAAAGTTTCTTCGCATCAAGCAGGCCAACCACCCATTCATAGTTGGGCGCTTCGCATCGCCATACTCTTGTTTTTTTAAGAGTCGTTAAATCCAGTTTGTCGAGGAAAGGCATGTCGCCCTCCGGGGAAGAACCATTGCCTGTTAAAAACACAGAATTATTTTGGATTATCATGACGGGGCGGCCAAACGCATTTGTCGCAGTCATCACATTTCCCGGATCGTTGTAGGCATCCTCGAAAGAGAAATCAAAAACAGTTTTCCTGGTTGCAGGAATAGATGGATCTATTTGATACACCCTCTCTTTTCTATCAGTCCACCAGTTTTCATACACCCACGCAGTCTTTTCATTTCCCCAGGTAATGCCTGAATATCGCAATGGTGTGCTTACCAAAACGGTTGGTATTCCTGCGAAAGGGGCAATCCATTGAAAAACTTTGTCGCGAATGTCTGCTTTTGTTTTTGGGTCGCCCCCGTCTTGCGCTTCCGCCCAATATAAAGCAGCAGGTTGATCAGCTCTCCAGGCGTGAGAGCGTGGCCCTTTCATAGTGGCATTGAAACCGAGTGGAACATTATCGGCCAATGGAATATCGGCTATCTTCTTTATCAGGAGGCCACTCAAATCCATTACCTGAACAGTTGTAGGAAACAGGAATGCAGGAACTAAATAAGAATATGGTTTCTGGATGGTTTTAGTAAGAATAAGTTTGCCATCGGGTGAGGGATTAAACGCAGCAAAGATGCCGGGGCTGCCAACGGACTTCTCCGTTCCATCCATCGAAACCAAAATCAATTGTGATGAGCAATGAAATTCAAAAAGAGATTCATCGTATGGGTTTTTCAAAAGGTCCTGGTACGTGCGCGATGGCGCTTTCTTCCCCAGGTTCTCTTCAATAATGGGGCCGGCTGGTACGCGCGTTTTAACTGGCGCTGCTTTTCCTTCATTAAAAGCACTGAGATACAGTATTGCGTTTGAATTGGAAAGCCATGTATATGGAATGCCGCCCATGGTTCCATTTATTTTGTGTGATGAAATTTTCCTGGCTGTTGTAGTTGTTAAGTCCACCACCCAAAGTTCGAGCCGGTCTGGAAAAGTTTGAACAAAACTGAATTTCTTGCTGTCGGGTGAGAAGTTGGTGCTGCTCATCTGAATGTTTGGGGGAAGTCCGACAACATCGTAATCCTTTTTGTCCGACATTTTTTTCACTTTCATCCCGGTGAAAAAGTTATTCCGGCTGGGGCCGAAGTTGTCGGGGTTGATGCGCTGCCCGGCAATGCGCAACTCTGGCCGCGAAAGTTCTTCGATGGAGGGAAGATCAGAGCGATCCAGCATCACCATCATCGATTTATCGGGCGAGAACAAAACCGCAGGGGTGAGCGGGGCATCAACTAATTTGGTGATATCATCGGGCGGTGTTTGATATTGAAGGTTGTCTTGTGCCCACGTTAAAGTCGTCACCAAAAGGAATAAAAATGTTATTAGTCTTTTCATATGTATTGATTTATCAAAAGTGAAATTAGGCGATGGGGGTCTGGCAAACAAGGAAGAGGTGTACGACAGTTTTGTAAGTAGGATTTTGAAATGGTATGGATGTATTTTTCTTTCGGTTAGCCCTGAAAGGGCGCAGTATCCAAACCGCAGGGCGAAGTCCTGCGTGGCTAATGAAATTGAATTAACCCACATTGCAGCTTTTTGACACCGAACGACAGGGAAATCGCTTTTAAAAAATCACTTTAAACTTCTGTGCCAAATCGCGGATATTGATAGTAGATAAAGGAATACGGCCTATCTTTGTTTCAACAAA
>JAYUHI010000147.1:0-12531 GCA_043767095.1 Bacteroidota bacterium | reverse complement strand
TGACCTTCGATTGTCAGGCTGAGGGCAAGTTGGAGCGGTTTGAAGGAAAGTTTTTAATGACGGAAGTTGTCCTCAGACCCATTGTAACGGTTCGAAACCAAAAGGATATAGACAAGGCGCTGAAGATTCTTCAGAAATCGGAAGACAATTGTCTTATCTCAAGATCAGTACGGTCTAAAATTACCATGCATCCTCGCGTGTCTGTTGCCGGATTGAAATTAGTGCCAGCATAATTATTTTTGCAGCCCTGGTTCGTGTCCCAGCCTTGGCTGACTAAAAAGGTGGAATCAGGTGTCAGCCTGTCCGAAGGACTCCTTCGGAGAGCCTGTCGAAGGCTAATTTAAACCCAGAGAGAGGTTTCGACAAGCTCAACCTGACAATCAAAGTACTTTTTAGTCAGCCCCGGCACGATGTCAGTATAATTATTTTTTAATTTTCCTCTCCCCTCCCTGATCCTTTAAATATTTTTTCACCTTGAGTCCCTTGGCTGCTTTGCGCGGTGTCTCTCCTTTTTTATTTACTGCATTAACATCGGCACCGGCCTCTACCAGAACTTTTACTACGTCCAGGTTATCGCGCCCGCTTTCTGCGGCCATGTGCAGGGCGGTGTTACCATTATTGTTAGCGGCATCGAGGTTTACGCCAAAGCGGATGAATGCCGAAGCAAGCGCCACTAACCCGTCATCATCGGAAACGATATGGAGAAACGTATTTCCTCCCCCATCAACGTAATTATAATCGCACTTGCTGTCGTAGAGCATGTTCACCATCTCTACCTGTTTATTCTTCACCGCAGTCATCATAAAATTTGACGACTGCACATTGGCGCCAGCATCAATCAATATTTTCGCAACGGCCACATAACGGTTACCTACAGCAGCCGCAATACCTTCATCGGCAACAGCCCCCTCTTTCAATAGGCGCGTCACAATTTCTGCATTGCCATTCCCCGAAGCAACGGGGATAAGCCCAGCTATGGAAGCCCCGTGATCAAGGAGTAACAGGGAAACATCCGTGAAATTTCCGCCCACCGCCTGACGGATGCCTTCATTAGCATTGATGCCCCGGTCGAGCAATAACTCTACAATCACTTTGTTTCCAAAACCGGAAGCGGTTGGCATGAGGTCATTAGGGGATGCCCCTGCTTCGAGCAATAATTTAGCTGCATCAGTTTTGTTGGCTTTCACGGAGGCCAAAATTCCTTCGTTCGGGTTCGCGCCAAATTCCAAAAGTAATTTCACCATGTCGAGGTTGCCGGCTTGCGATGGACCGGGCAGCATTCCTTTGGTGGCAGCGCCAAACTCCAGTAACATTTTCGCAGCAGCCACCTGGTTCGCTTGCACGGCAGAAGCGATACCTTCATTAGCAGAAGCGCCATGGTCGAGCAGCAACTTCATCATGTTTACATCGCCACGGGAAGATGGCCCCGCTAAATATCCATTCGGGCTTGCTCCCTCCGTCAACAGAAAAGAAGCAATCGCAAAATTATTTTTCGTCATCGCCACCGGCATGCCGGTGTCAGGGTTCGCACCCGCCTTCACCAACAACGTTGTCATGGGAAGTGATTCCAGGTTAACCGCATTTTGAATGAAAGCCTGATTCGTTGCAGAAGCGCCACTCTGAATCAGGTAAGCCAACAAATCGACTTTCTGCAGATTCACTGAGCCCATCATGGCTAGGTCAGGATTACCGCCAGAACTCACCAGCAATCTTACCATCGGTTCGTTTCCGGCATTTGCCATTTCTTCCAGCCGTGTGTCGGGGCTGGCGTTTCCTGTGGCCAACGCTGCCTTCGCCATCTCGATATTGTTTACTGAGATTGATTCATAAAGCGCCACCGTTGGGTTGGCGTTGTATGGCGAAAGCAATGCGTTGAACAAATTCATGTTGTTCGTCCGGGCGGCATAAGAAATCACCGGGTTGGCATCGGCCCCGTTGGCCAGGCAAAAACCAATGGCATTTATGTTTTCTCTTTGCACGGCATATTGAACCGCTCGTGTGGGACTGGCACCATAACCAAAAGTCATTTTGAGCAAATCAAAATTGTTGAAATCAATGGCGCGTTGTGAAGGTGTTTCAGATGCGAGGACAACACCTTTGCTTCCCACCATGGAAAATAATTCCAGGTCATTTTTCTCTGCCGCGAGTTGATAAGAATTCTGATCGGGCAGTTGCGCAGACAGGAGCAGACCAACCATACTCTTGTTGTTCACCTGGATGGCCTGGTTGAGCATGTTGATGTCGGGCCGGGCGTTATACTTCATGAACAGTGTGGCCGCATTCAGGTTCGATGTGTTTACGGCCTGAGCCAATTCATTTGGGCCAACCTTGACGCCACGGGCGAGGAACATTTCGGCCATTAAATAATTGTTTTTCGCTAATGCCTGGTTTAGATGGCTAATATCCGGAACAACTCCTCTTCCCATTGGGCTTCCCATTAGCATAGCGGCAACTTCTGTACTGCCAGTTTCCACTGCCTGACGTAAATTATCCGGGTTGAAATTGATTTGTGAACGGGCTAAAACTCTTGTAGCAATTTCACGATCGAAGAACTGTGGGTTCAATGCTGTGGCCACATCCTGATCGGTGATGGGTGTTCCACTGGCCATGAGAAAATTAATCATACTGATGTCGCGGTTGGCGATGGCAGGGGTCATGATTCCGGCTTCCCTTAAATCTGCACCTCTTCGCACAAGCTGCCTCACACTTTCCACATTGCGCGTTGCCACCACCTGGCTGATTTGCTGGGCAGAAATTTTAGGTTCGAGTGTGATGGAATAATTTACCTGGAGGGTTGAAACCTTGCCGCCATCATTTGAAGTAGCCTGAAATGAACCGTTCTCCGTATTACCATAAATCCAGTTCCATGAGCCCAGATTAATATTTTTGCCTCCCAGGAATTGCTCATCCGAAGTCCAATTTTCAGCATCATCAAATTCCTTCAGCCTGCTGGATAAAGTGATGGCATGATTGGTATTGTTTTGCGCATAGAAATGCTTGGTGCTGTTAATGTCCCAATAACTTCCAGCCCGCACATTCTGCTGCGCCCGAGTGCGGTTCAGGCTCCAGGCGTATGAATTAGTGTTCGGACTTAATCTCATGGAATGATCGGAGTTAACTATTATTGCTCCATAAACTTCGATTAAAGGATCAGTATAGGTTAAAGCTTGCTTAACATCATTGCCTGCTTTTTGATCAAACACACCCACCAGCGTACTCGAAATATCTTTAGCAACATCGGCAGCTTTGCCCTGAATAGGATCATCTTCGGCAGCCAGGGCTTGAACGTTTGTAATGGTAATAATGTAGTGACGGGTATCAGGAGTTAATTCACTCAAAGGCCCGCTATTTCTTGCCGGTTCAAAGTTCTCGCCATTCCAAAACCTGTCTATCTCGCTCATCACATCATTGGCTGCTTGCCCGATGGCTTCGGCAGCAATAGTAACTCCCTTCCCAATTTCTTCAACAACAGCAAGGCTCTGACTGGCCAAGCCCTTCACCTGGTCGCCCAGGTAAGAGAAGCTGGTTAATATTTGTTTCGCTATTTCTTCGGCCACCCGCTTCACTTCCTGCTGGTAATCACCACTCAGGTTCATCACGATTTCAAAAGGCATGGGTTGGCTGGCAACCACCACATCAATTTTCATCTTCATGCTGGTTGAAGCATTTGATATATCGCCTGAGAAGGTAATGGATCGAACATCAGGAATCATTTCCTTCACCAGCAGCATGCCTGCCGTGGCCACGCCATTTTGTAATTGGTTGACGCCTTCCAAAAATCCTTTAGTTACCGCATCAATCTCGCGCGATCCTGAGTTTACACTGTTGCTGGCTTTACGAATGGATTCCTCCGAATTACCAGCCTGGGCTTTAATAAAATTGGTCATCGACACTTTGAAATCATTCACCACATTTTGCGACAGTTTCAAGTCGGCATGGATGGTTGGATTGGTTGAAGCCAGGTTGCGCCCATAAGCATGAAGGGTACCCTCGAAGGCCCCGTTAAAAATATTTCCGGTAAGGTCAATTTTGAAACCCGAAGGTCTAATCACCACGTTGGCAGAGGCTTTCATAGACTCAAGCGCGGTGGCTTCACCGTTTAACATGAAGTGCGGATCGGCACCAAAGGCCATGGAGAAGCCAGGTCTGGTGTTTCCTCCAACACCTTTTAAAGAGAAGATGGTGAAGTTCCCGGATTTAATTTCCCACGGATCAAGTGCGCCCGATGCCGACACTCCTGTTTTAGAAGCGGAGAAAGCAATGTTGGCATTCATACCCAATAATTTGAAATCGCCAGAGGCGGCAACTTCACCGGCCTTAGGATTGATGATGATTTTTCCTTTCTCTATTCCGGTGTTCAGAATATTAGCCAGCTCTCCAGTAAGTTGTGTATCGGTGAACGCGTTGATCATCCCGGTAACGGTGAGGTTCTCAATGCTGGCCTCCAGGTATGAGTCCATTGGGTTTACCACATTCAACTTCATATTAAGCGAACCTTTTATGGGATTGCCGGCAGGGCTCAAATCCCTTCCCACTAATAGGCCTCCTTTTAAAGCTACCTCTGAAAGAAACGGAGGCGCAGGCATTAACATTACCTCGCCACCCAAGCCCTGAATGCCGACCCCGGGAATACCAAATGGATTTTTCCAAATATCACCTCCGCCTTCCACCAGCAATTCAACCTTGCCACCTAACTGTGGGGGAATGGGAGCAGTGGCCAGGCCGGCAGAAAATTTCAACGCCTGTTGACCACTTACCGGAATGAGCAATGTTCCATTAAAAAATAACTTAGGTGCCGGGTTGCTCTCTATCCCAAATTTCAAGTCGGTGAGCTTAACGCCACCATTACCCAATGGCACGTTCATCGTTTGCTTGCCTTCCAGTTTAACCTGCTTGCGGTTGTCGATAGAGCCCTTAAGGTTTATTTTCTCTGTGGCCAAAATTCGCTTGATGTCTTCATGCAGGTTGATTGAGGTTATCACATTCACCCCTTCATCAATATCCACCGTTGAGGCTGGGTTGGCACCCGAAGCAGCCAGGGCTACATCGCGGCTTTTCATGTTCGATACTACCAACAGAGGATCGGTCAGTTGAATTTGTTTCAGTATATCGATGGGTAAAATCCTTCCCAAATCTTTGGCATACATCACCAACCGGATTTCTTTGCGCTCGCCTTTCTTCAGGAAATTCATTTCGATATTGCCTTCGTTGCTGGTGGCCGTGAGGCCGGCTTTTTTATCGGAAGGTGTGCAGACAAAATTGAGTTCGGGGATGAGGATAGAATTAAAAGCATCGCCCGGAATCAAGCCGAAGAATTTATCGCCTTCATCTTTTCCTGCCATTGAATAAACAATGTCCTTCATGCCCACTTTCATATTTCCACCCATCTTGCCAGTGAATAATAGCGGTTCGTTCTTCGCCACAACAGCACCCAGTTCAATATTCACGCTTCCGATTGACACGTTGCCTTTAATAGCGCAACCCAATGCGTTCTGTTTTGGCTTCACTTCAATTTTTACACGCACTGCCTTCATCTTGAAATCACCGAAGTCAAGAAAATCCCAATCGTCTGATTGAACATTGGCTTCGAAAGTTTCCAGGTCGGTGCCATCGAACGTCATGGTGAAATCTTTTATGCTGACGCCCGCGTTCGTGGAAAATTTAGCTGGGAGTATGGAGCGAAGCTCACCGCCCGTAATTTTATCGAGGTGATTGATCCGGAAAGCGGTTGAAGCAGGAAAGATAGCCTTCAGCATTTTGGGCTTGTTGTCGGAGGTGATGACACACTCCAGGGCCACGCCTGGAGTTCCAAAGAAAGAAACCGTGCCGGTAAGTTTTTTTCCACCCGAGGCATCGGTTGCAGAGGTAAGCCCTGAAACAGCAATTGAATTCGATGGAAAATATTTTTTCAGGATGTCGTTGACGACAGCTTCCTCCCCATCGCGCTTTCCGAATAATTTTTTAAGCCTGTGATTCGGCCCTTTGGAAAAGGCCTGGAAACAAAGCGCAAACAAGAAAAGCAAGGTGAATATGGATCGAATTGCCGATGACGGTTTCATAGATATTTGGGTTGGGTTTAGGAGGCCTAAGGCACCGGTTGAGGATCACAAGCAAGTTACAGGAATTAACATCAAGCTTTATAGAGTCGCCAATTTTTTGTGTCGATATTTTCTTATTGCGTTAAACTTCATAGTGCCTCTTGGTGCCCTTTGTGCCTTCGTAGAAAAATTTTAGCTGTGCATTATTGCCATTAGCCACCTCACCCCCGTCCCCTCTCCAAAAGGAGAGGGGTGACTCTTTGCTGAACTTTTGCTATAGGCTCCAGAAGGAAAAGATTTTAAATCCCCTTCACGGAACACCTTTCATGCTGTTATTTAAGAAAGCTCCCCTCTCCGAAACGGAGAGGGGTCGGGGGTGAGGTGAAGTACACCTTACGATTTCCATCACTAATAATTATCTTTGCGCACCATTTGTTGAAACTGTAAAATGAATGGCAACTTCGAGATTATGGCCCTTCACAATCGAATCAATAACCGCCTTCTTAAGGAAAAACTGCATGGCAGTCAGCCTGATCGCATCACGTTGTCTTTCTACAAATACTTTCACATCCCCAATACGTTGCAATTCAGGAACGACTTATACCGTCAATGGATGCAATTAGAAGTACTCGGCAGGACCTTCATTGCCGAGGAAGGCATCAACGCACAGATAAGTGTTCCCAGGAAAAATGTTGAATCGTTCAAAACACAACTTTACACCGTCCCTTTTTTAAAAGAGGTGCGGTTGAACCTGGCCGTTGACGACAATGGAAAATCTTTCTTCAAACTTAAAATTACTCTGCGCAAAAAAATTGTTGCTGATGGGTTGCATGACCCAACTTTTGATGTGACTCAATGCGGTCGGCACTTAAATGCGAAAGAGTTTAATAAGCTGGCCGATAATCCGGACACGTTGATTGTAGATATGCGAAACCACTATGAAAGTGAAGTGGGCCGTTTTATAAATGCTATTTGTCCGGATGTGGATACGTTCCGCCAGGAATTGCAGGCAGTCGAAGATTTAATGAAAGAACACAGAGACAAAAACCTGCTGATGTATTGCACGGGCGGCATACGTTGTGAAAAGGCCAGCGCCTGGATGAAGCACAAGGGCTTTGAAAAAGTATTTCAGTTAGAGGGCGGAATCATTAACTACTCCAGGCAGGTGAAAGAAAACGGACTGGAGAATAAGTTCATCGGGAAAAATTTTGTATTCGATGAGCGGATGAGCGAGAGAATAACGCACAATGTACTCAGTGTCTGCCATCAGTGCGGCAACTCATGCGATACCCACGTTAACTGCAGGAACGATGGCTGTCATCTGCTCTTCATCCAATGCAATACATGTGCGGAAAAGTATGAAGGGTGTTGTTCAACAAAATGCCAGGAGATTATCAAACTGCCTGATCATGTGCAAAAAGAATTACGAAGTGGCAAAGCCCAGGGCAGAATGGTATTTAAGAAAGGCAGGGCCGCGCATATCCGCGGGTAAGTTCTATTTTCAAATTTCCAATTTCAAGTTGTGATCAACAAGAGCGAGGTGCCACCTAAACTTGATGTCCAACACAAAAAAAATTACTTCACCACATTAACCTTAATCATATTGGTGCGGCCTTTCGCGTGAATAGGCATGCTGGCTAACACAATAAAAATATCCCCTGATTTCACATGGCCATCCCTCTTTAAGATTGCCTCCACATCGGCAATGGTATCATCGGTAGATGAAGCATTGTCGTAATGATAAGCTCGGGTAGCCCAAACTAAATTCATCATGTTTATTATTTGAGCGTTGCTGGTAAAGGCAAAGATATTTGCATTGGGGCGGTGCGAAGCTGCTTTGTAAGCACTGTACCCCAACAGGGTCATCCCCACAATGGCTTTGGCGTTTACTTCCTTTGCCAGTTTGCAAGCTGATAAAATAATACTGTCGGTTTGATAACTGGGAGAGTCTGGTTCCACTTCCCTGAACTTGTAAAAAATATTGCCTAGCTTTTCAACCGAGCCAATGGTGCGCACCATACTGCGAATAACTTCCAATGGATATTTTCCTGCTGCTGTCTCAGCCGAAAGCATGAGGGCATCGGCCCCGTCCATCACTGCATTGGCCACGTCATTAGTCTCTGCACGGGTGGGCCTCGGATTTTCAATCATACTCTCCATCATCTGCGTAGCTACAATCACCGGCTTCGCCAGCTTATTGCATTTCTGCACAATCATCTTTTGCATCATGGGTACTTCCTCCAGCCAAATCTCCACACCCAGGTCGCCACGCGCCACCATCACGGCATCAGTGGCGGCAATAATAGCATCAATGTTTTCAATGGCTTCGGGTTTTTCAATTTTCGCTACAATGCGCGTATTCGGATTATGCTGATTGATTATTTCCCTCAGCGCTTCAATGTCTTTCGCTTTCCTTACAAAAGAGAGCGCCACCCAATCCAATTTATTTTTCAGCCCAAAGAGCAAATCGGCATGGTCTTTATCGGTTAATGAAGGCGCTGTTACTTTGGTTTGCGGAAGGTTGATGCCTTTTCGCGGTTTGAGCGGGCCGCCATACTTTACTTCACACACAATGTCGATATCGCGCACTTCTTTTACAGTCAACTCGATTTTACCATCATCAATCAAAATCATATTCCCAACTTTCACATCACGGGGAAGTTCTTTGTAAGATGTGCTGGCAATTTCATTGTTCCCAATCAACTCGCGGGTGGTGATGATGAACTCCTGCCCAGGCACCAACGCTACATGATCCATCACATCATTCACCCTTATTTTGGGGCCTTGTAAATCCTGCAACAGGGCCACGTTGGTTCCCATCTCAGGGTTGAGTTCTCGCACAAAGTCGATCACCTTCTGGTGATGTTCATGGGTTCCGTGCGAAAAATTTAACCTGAAAACATCAACACCTTCTTTGATCAGCGCCCGGAGCATTTCTTTTGAACTGGAGGCCGGCCCAACGGTGGCAACGATTTTAGTTTTGTTGTAGGATATACTTTCCATGGGGGAATCAGAAAATGAAATTGTCTTTCGATTTTAAAGCCGCCAAAGGTAGAAAAGCAACCCATTCCACGGAAAGAATATCTTTTAAGGTTTTTTGCAATCGATTGCCAAAATCCTTCTCGTCACTTTTAAACATCAGGATAAAGTCGAAATGCGGATGTTCGGGCACTAACGCCCATTTGGCGGATTCCGGTTCATTGGGTTTGTTTCGAAACAGGCGGATAGTAGTTAACAGCGTTTCATGTGAATAATGCGTGTAGAAACAAGGTGTGTTTTGGCGGTTATTCACCAGATGGTCTTCTTTTTTAATTAGCCTTACCTTCAACTCTTTATTTAGGTGCCACGCCAGTTTATATGGCTTGACCAGCGATGAAATCCCTAATAATCCGAAATCGTATGCGTAATCAACTTTTAGTTTGGTTTTCCTCATATCCTAAACATTTTTGAACTTGGTGACCTTCAACAGGACAATAAAAAAGTTTGACAATATTGCTCCAAATCTCTTTATTTGCACTGTTTTTTTAAATACCTAAATCAAAATCACATGTCTGAAATCGCACAAAAAGTAAAACAGATCATTATCGACAAACTCGGAGTTGAAGAATCGGAAGTTACGCCAGAAGCAAGTTTCACCAACGATCTTGGCGCAGATTCGCTCGACACGGTTGAGTTGATTATGGAGTTTGAAAAAGAATTTAATATCTCCATTCCAGACGATCAGGCCGAAAATATTGCCACGGTTGGCCAGGCCATATCCTACCTCGAAGAGAACGTTAAGAAATAAATCGTTTATAGCAGGGGCAATGGCCGTTGCAATAAATGAAGAATTGGTATCTTTTATCTGCCCGTCTGCGGTTCATTTTAACAATCGGGACGGGCAGGTTTTTTACTAAATAATTTTACACTATCCATGAAGTTGAGGCGAGTTGTAATTACGGGAATTGGCGCTCTTACCCCAATTGGAAGTACAGCTCCTGAATATTGGCAGGGCCTGACCGAAGGCAAGAGTGGAGCCGCCCCCATTACACACTTCGATGCCTCCAAATTTAAAACCCGTTTTGCCTGCGAAGTAAAAAACTTTAAAGTTGAAAATTTTATTGAGCGCAAGGAAGCCCGCAAAATGGATCCCTTCAC
Organism: Bacteroidota bacterium; assembly: GCA_043767095.1. Taxonomy (GTDB): domain Bacteria; phylum Bacteroidota; class Bacteroidia; order Cytophagales; family Cyclobacteriaceae; genus ELB16-189. Next base: position 2,356 of record JAYUHI010000147.1, on the reverse strand, counting down.
TCAATATGCTATGGTGGTTGTGGAAGAGGCCATCAAAGATTCCGGGCTGAATGTGGCCGAACTAAACCCCGATCGGGTTGGTGTTATCTGGGGATCGGGAATTGGCGGCCTGTTAACGTTTCAGGAAGAAGTAAAAGCGTATACAAGAGGAGATGGAACTCCACGGTTCAATCCCTTTTTCATTCCGAAGATGATACCGGATTTAAGTGCCGGCCATATTTCCATTAAGTATGGATTTAGAGGCCCCAACTTCACCACTGTTTCGGCATGCGCCTCATCCACGAATTCCATTTACGATGCGTTCACTTATTTGCGATTGGGCAAAGCTGATATTTTCGTTTCAGGCGGATCGGAAGCGGCAATTTGCGAAGCGGGAGTAGGTGGCTTTAACGCGTTAAAAGCACTATCAGAGAGAAATGATTCTCCTGAAACTGCATCGAGACCTTACGATGCCGATCGTGATGGCTTTGTGTTGGGCGAAGGTGCAGGAGGATTAATCCTGGAGGAATACGAACACGCTAAAGCACGTGGGGCAAAAATATATGCCGAGATTTTAGGAGGCGGCATGTCTGCCGATGCTTACCACATCACAGCTCCTCATCCTGAAGGCGCAGGCATTACCCGCGTCATGAAAGAATCGCTGGATGAAGCTGGTATTTCACCAGGCCAGGTGGACTACATTAATACACATGGAACCTCCACCCCGTTGGGCGACCTGGGCGAGATCAAAGCCATCCAGCAAGTATTTGGTGAACACGTTTATAAACTAAACATCAGCTCAACCAAATCGATGACGGGACACTTGTTGGGAGCTGCGGGAGCCATTGAAGCCATTGCGTGTTTATTAGCTTTGAACAAAGGCATTGTTCCACCCACGATTAATCACTTCACTGACGATCCTGGTTTGGACCCTAAACTCAATGTTACTTTTAATAAAGCCCAAAACCGCGAGGTGAACATTGCCTTGAGCAATACCTTTGGTTTTGGCGGACATAATTTTTCAATCATTCTCGGCAAAGTTTCTTAAACAAAGCGCGCGTGTGGCGCATACTTAAATTCGAAAAAAATCCGAAGAAGTCGTACGACAAGAAACTTGTTGCCGCCATTAAAAGTATTACCGGACTATCCCCCGGAAATTTGTCTCTTTACCGGCTGGCCGCAGTACATAGTTCGAGGGCGAAAGAAGTGAATGGCTTTCGCGAAAGCAATGAGCGGCTGGAATATTTGGGCGATGCAATACTGGGTGCGGCCGTAGCCGACTATCTATTTAAGAAATATCCTTTTCAGGATGAAGGTTTTTTAACCGAGATCAGGTCAAGAATTGTGAACCGCGAATCGCTTAATCATCTCGCCAAAAAAATCGGAGTTCAAAATATTGTTTTATACGATGCCAAGAACACCCAGCTTCAGCAGGTTATTCTGGGCAATACGCTGGAAGCCATTGTAGGCGCTGTTTACATGGATAAGGGTTATTTGCGGTGCAAAAAGTTTGTAATTGATAAACTCATTCTTCCTTATTTCAATCTCGAAACAGTAATTAACTCCGACACAAATTTCAAAAGTAAAGTGATAGAATGGAGCCAGCGCAAAGGCAAGTCGGTGCGGTTTGAAATGGTGGAGATGAAACGCATGAGAAACCTGAAAGAATTCACCTCCCAGGTATTTATTGACGACCAGCCTGCTGGTAAAGGCTTTGGTGCTTCAAAGAAAAAAGCAGAGCAAGATGCTGCTTTTAAAACATGTGCTGACCTGAATATCGAGTAACTTTACCTCGTGAGAAAACTAATCATTGCAGGTGCCAGCGTCAATCAAACTCCTTTCGATTGGCAGAGCAACCTCGGCAACATAAAAGCCGCCATTGCCGAAGCATCCGCTCAGCATGTTGATCTCCTTTGTTTTTCAGAATTGTCCATCACAGGCTACGGTTGCGAAGATGTTTTTCTAAGTGATTGGCTGGCGGAATCTGCATTCCTTGAATTACTTAAGCTGGCGCCATCTTGTAAAAATATAACGGTCTGTGTAGGGTTGCCCGTGCGAATAAATGGCCAGACATACAATGGAGCTGCTGTTATTCAAGATCAACAGATCATCGGCATCTCCTTAAAACAAAACTTGCCGGGTGATGGCATACATTACGAGCCAAGATGGTTCACGCCCTGGAAAACCAAAGAAGTCAAAACTATTTCCATTGCCGGCAATACAATACTGGTTGGCGACCTAACCTATACTTGCCATGGCGTTTCTTTTGCTTTTGAAATTTGCGAAGATGCGTGGAAAGAAAGCCGGCCCGGTCATATCCATATAAAGAATGGAGTCAAGTTGCTCGTAAACCCCAGTGCCAGCCATTTTGCTTTTG